>DASSUA010000196.1:0-2320 GCA_035707525.1 Pseudonocardiaceae bacterium | reverse complement strand
CACCGTCGTCGCCGGCACCGTCGTCGCCGGCACTGTCGTCGCCGGACGCTGCGGTGCCGATGGCGGTGGTCGGTCCGGAGCCCGTGGCGGCCGCCCTCGGCGCGGCCTGCTATCCGGACCTCACCGCCATCGACGCTGGTGATCTCGGCGCGGCGGTGCTGTCGCCGCCCCCCGGTGACCGGTCCGCCGACCTTCCCGACCTGGCCCGAGCGGCCGCCGCGGAGCTGCTCGGCCACCTGCAACGCTGGCTCGCCGCCGATCAGCCCTCGCGCGAGCACGGCCGGTTGGTCGTGCTGACCGAGGGAGCGCTCGCCGTGGCCGGCGGCGACGCCGTACCCGCGCTGTGGCAGGCGCCCCTGCTCGGCCTGGTCCGCTCGGCGCAGGCCGAGCACCCGGGCCGCATCCTGCTCGTGGACGCCGACGCCACCCCGGCGACCCTGCGCTGCCTGCGTGCGGCCATCACGGCGGCCATCGGGATGGCGACCGCGAGCTTCGACGAGCCGGAGCTCGCGGTGCGCGACGGGCGGGTCCTGGTGCCGCGGCTGGTCAGGGCAGGCGAGCCGGACCGCGAGCCGGCCGCGCTGCGGCCGGACGGCACCGTGCTGGTGACCGGCGGGACCGGCGGGCTGGGCGCGCTCGTCGCCCGGCATCTGGCCCGTCGACACGGCGTGCGCCGGCTGGTGCTGGCCAGCCGGCGCGGGCCCGGCACGCCCGGGGTCGCCGACCTGGTCGCCGAGCTGACGGAGTCCGGCGCCTCGGTGAAGGTCGTCGCGTGCGACGCGGCCGACCGCGGCGCGCTCGCCCGGATGCTCGCCGCGATTCCCGCCGAGCACCCGCTGACCGGGGTCGTGCACGCCGCGGGCGTTCTCGACGACGGCGTGCTGGCCGCGCTGACGCCGCAGCGGCTCGACGCGGTGCTGCGGCCCAAGGTGGATGCCGCGTGGCACCTGCACGAGCTGACGGCCGGCCTCGATCTGGCGGCGTTCGTGCTGTTCTCGTCCGCGACCGGCACCTGGGCGACCGCGGGACAGGCCGGCTACGCCGCGGCGAACTCGTTCCTGGATTCGCTCGCCGCGCACCGGGCCGCCGCCGGGCTGGCGGCGTCGTCGGTCGCCTGGGGACCGTGGGCGCAGGGCACCGGGATGACCGCCGGCCTGGACGCCGGTGCGCTGCGCGCGCTGGCTCGGGCCGGACTCACGCTCATCGACCCCGCCGATGGCCTCGCGCTGCTCGATGCGAGCGCCCGCCAGGCCGCCGCGGTGGTGCTGCCCATGCGGCTGGACGCGGCTGCGGTCCGCGCCGGGGCCGCCGCCGGCGGCGTGCCGGCGCTGCTGCGGACCCTCGCCGGCACCGGCCGCCGCACGGCGGTGCCGCACGCGGCCGGGCGGGTGGCCGCCGAACCGGCCGGACTGGCCGCGCTGCCGGCCGCCGACCGGGGGCGCGCGCTGTTAGAACTGGTCAGGAGCCAGGTGGCGGCCGTGCTGGGCCATCCGGACGTCGACGGCGTGCCGGCCGGCAGCGCTTTCGCCGACCTCGGCTTCGACTCGCTTACCGCGCTCGAGTTCCGCAACCGGGTCGGCGCGGCCACCGGCCTCACGCTGCCCGCGACGCTGATCTTCGACCACCCGACGTGCACCGCGGTCGCCGGCCACCTCGCGGCGCGCCTGGCCGGCACACCGGCTCAGCCGGCGGACGTCCCCGGCCGGACGGTCGCCTTCCCGCCCGCGGTGGACGACGACCCGGTGGTGATCGTGGGCATGGGTTGCCGGTTCCCCGGTGGGGTGTCCTCGCCGGAGGAGCTGTGGCGGCTGGTCGCGAACGGGACCGACGCGGTGTCGGGGTTCCCGACCGACCGCGGCTGGGACGTCGACGGCCTCTACGACCCCGACCCGGACCGGCCCGGCAGGACCACCGTGCGCCACGGTGGGTTCCTCTACGGCGCGGCCGAGTTCGATGCGGGGTTGTTCGGGGTTTCGCCGCGGGAGGCGGCGTGGGTGGATCCGCAGCAGCGGTTGTTGCTGGAGGTGGCGTGGGAGGCGGTCGAGCGGGCGGGGGTTGACCCGTTGTCGTTGCGGGGGAGCCGGACCGGGGTGTTCGCCGGGGTGATGTATCACGACTATCCGGGGGCGGCGGCCGACGGGAGTTTGGTGTCGGGTCGGGTCGCGTACACGTTGGGCCTGGAGGGTCCGGCGGTGTCGGTGGATACGGCGTGTTCGTCGTCGTTGGTGGCGTTGCATTTGGCGGTGCAGGCGTTGCGGCGGGGGGAGTGTTCGCTGGCGTTGGTGGGTGGGGTGACGGTGATGGCCACCCCGGCGACGTT
>DASSUA010000195.1:0-2362 GCA_035707525.1 Pseudonocardiaceae bacterium | reverse complement strand
GCCGCCGGCTACCTCGCAGCAGGGCATCGGCAACCTCGTGCACGCGGCCGCGATGCTCGCTCGCGACGCGAGCGTGGACCGGGCGGAGCTGGCCGGGTATGTCGCGGCCCGGTTCGACGCGATCGAGATGGCCGCCCGCTGGCTGGCGCAGCGGGAGCGGGTGCGGGCCGACCAGATGCTCGACCGGCTGCTCGGTTGGCTGGCCGGCAACCCGCGCCGGCTGGCAGCGATCGAGCACGAGTTCCTGGTCCGGCTCGGCGAGGGCGTCGAGCTGAAGGGCCGGGTGGACCGCCTGGAGATCGACGGGGACGGCCGGCTCGTCGTGGTCGACCTGAAGACCGGCAAGTCCAAGCCGACCGCGGCCGAGGTCGCCGAGCACGCGCAGCTCGGCGCGTACCAGGCGGCCGTGGAGGCGGGCGCCTTCGCCGAGCTCGGGACGGTGAGCGGCGGCGCCTCGCTGGTCCAGCTGGGCGCGCCGGGCAAGTCCGCGGAGCAGCGCCAGCCTCCGCTGGCCGAGGCCGAGGCCCCGGGTTGGGCGGGCGAGATGATCAAACGGGCGGCCAGCACCATGGCCGCGTCGACCTTTACGGCGGTGGCGAACTCGACGTGCCGCACCTGCCCGGTGCGCACCGCGTGCCCGGTCTCGGGCAAGGGACGGCAGCTCGGCACCGCACTCCCCGGCTCGGGTGAGGGTGGTGCGGGCGGCGACCGAGGTGGGTCGGGCGCCGGTGCGGATCCGCGCGGGGGTGGCGAGCCGTGACCGAGACCCTGACGGCCCGGCCCGCGGCGCTGGCCGGCCCCCGCTTCACCCCGGCCGAACTCGCCGCGCTGCTGCGCCTGCCCCGGCCGACCGAGGAGCAGGTGCGCATCATCTCCGCGCCGGTCGTCCCGCTGCTCGTGGTCGCCGGCGCGGGATCCGGCAAGACCGAGACCATGGCGGCCCGCGTGGTGTGGCTGGTGGCCAACGGGTACGTGCGCCCTGAGCACGTGCTCGGCCTGACCTTCACCCGCAAGGCGGCCGGGGAGCTGGGCCACCGCATCCGCACCCGGCTCGGGCAGCTGGTGCGCCGGCTCGGCCGGGACGAGCTGGTCACCGGGGAGCCGACCGTCGCCACCTATCACTCGTACGCGGCCCGCATCGTCACCGAGCACGGGCTGCGTTCCGGGTTCGAGCCGTCCGCCCGGCTGCTCACCGAGGCGGCCGGCTGGCAGCTGGCCGACGCCGCGGTACGCGGCTATGGCGGGGATATGTCCGATGTGGACGCCGCGGTCGGCACGGTCGTCGACGCGGTCCGGCGCCTCGCCGCCGAGCTGGCCGAGCACCTGCGCGCGCCCGAGGAGCTGGCCGCGTGGACCGGCCGGTTCCACGCCCAGGTCCAGGGCCTGCCCGGCCGGGTGTACGCGGACGTGCGTACCGTGCTGGACCGGCAGCGGGCCAGGCTGGCGCTACTGCCGATCGTGCGCGCGTACGACGAGCGCAAGCGCGCGCTGGAGGCGATGGACTTCGGCGACCAGCTGGCCCGGGCGGCCGTGGTCGCCCGCGACCATCCGGAGGTCGGCGCGATCGAGCGGGACCGGTTCCGGGTGGTGCTGCTCGACGAGTACCAGGACACCAGCCACGCCCAGGTGGTGCTGTTGCGGGCGCTGTTCGGTGGGGGCCACCCGGTGACCGCGGTCGGCGACCCGTGCCAGTCCATCTACGGCTGGCGCGGCGCGAGCGCCGGCACGCTGCGCCGTTTTCCCCTCGACTTCCCGCCCGCGCGGCAGGCGGTGCTGAGCACGAGCTGGCGCAACCGGCCGGAGATCCTGGACGTGGCGAACGCCTTGTCCCGGCCGTTGCGCGAGGCCGGTGCCCGGGTGGCCCGGCTGGTGCCCGCCGCCCGGGTCGCCCGGCCGGTCGGGTCCGCCCACACCGTCCACTGTGCACTCCTGGAGACCGACGCCGACGAGGCCGGCTGGGTTGCGGACCGCATCGCCCGGGCCTGGCGCGAAGAGGCCGGCGTCGAGCCGGGCACGCCGGTCGCCCAGATCCCCGCCGCGCGCCGGCCGACCACGGCCGTGCTGGTGCGCACGCGCAGGCAGATCACGGCCCTCGACTCGGCCCTGCGTTCGCGGGGCCTGCCGGTCGAGGTCGTCGGTCTCGGCGGGCTGCTCGACACGCCCGAGGTGCGCGACGTGGTGGCGACCATGCAGGTGCTCGCCGACCCGGCACAGGGCGCGGCGCTGCTCCGGCTGCTGACCGGGCCGCGCTGGCGGATCGGCCCGCGGGATCTGGTGGCGCTGCACCGGCGGGCCAAGGCGCTGGCCCGGGAGCGCGCCGGCGAGCGGGAGCGGGAAGCGGTCGTCGACCGTCTCGACGAGG
>DASSUA010000194.1:0-2640 GCA_035707525.1 Pseudonocardiaceae bacterium | reverse complement strand
GAGCGCGGTGCCGGTGCCGTGGCCCTCGACGGCGTCGACGTCCCGCGGCCGCAGCCCGGCGTCGGCGAGCGCCGCCGCGATGACCCGTTCCTGGGACGGGCCGTTGGGCGCGGTGAGCCCGTTCGAGGCGCCGTCGGAGTTGACGGCGCTGCCCCTGATCACGGCGAGCACCGGGTGCCCGCTGGCCTCGGCGTCGGCGAGCCGCTCGAGCAGCAGCAGGCCGGCGCCCTCCGACCAGCTGGTTCCGTCCGCGGCGGCCGCGAACGCCTTGCACCTGCCGTCGGCGGCGAGCCCGCGCTGCCTGGCGAAATCGATGAAGACCTCGGGCGTCGGCATCACGGTGACGCCGCCGGCGAGCGCCATGCCGACCTCGCCGCCGCGCAGCGCCCTGACCGCCAGGTGCACCGCGACCAGCGACGACGAGCAGGCGGTGTCCATGGTGACCGCGGGGCCTTCGAGGCCGAGCAGGTACGCGACCCGGCCGGAGGCGATGCTGGCGCCGCTGCCGCTGCCGATGTAGCCGGACAGCTCGTCGGGCACCGAGCGCAGCCGGCTGCCGTACTCGTCGTACATCAGGCCGACGTAGACGCCGGTGCGGCTGCCGCGCATGGTCGTCGGGTCGATGCCGGCCCGCTCGAAGCTCTCCCAGGCGGTTTCCAGCAGCAGCCGCTGCTGCGGGTCCATGGCGAGCGCCTCGCGCGGCATGATGCCGAAGAACGCCGGGTCGAAGTCGGCCGCGTCGTGCAGGAAGCCGCCGTGCCTGGTGTAGGTGCGGCCGGGCAGGCCCGGCTCCGGGTCGTAGATGTCGTCCGGCCAGCCGCGGTTGACCGGGAACCCGGAGATGACGTCCCGGCCCTCGTCGACCAGCCGCCACAGCTGCTCGGGCGAGGTGACGCCGCCCGGGAACCGGCAGCCGATGCCGATGATCGCGACCGCGTCGTCGCCGGTTCGGGCCGGCGCGGCCGGCTTTTCGGTCCCGGCCGGTCCGGTCGCGGTGGTGCCTGCGCTGGCGGCCAGCTGCCCGAGGTGGTCGGCCGCCGCACGTGCCGTCGGATGGTCGAACACGAGAGTGGCGGGCAGCCGCAGGCCGGTGGCCGACTGCAGCTCGTTGCGCAGCTCGACCGCGGCGAGCGAGTCGAACCCGAGGTCCCGGAACGCCCGGTCCGGATCGACTGCGGCGGCACCGTCGTGGCCGAGCACGCCGGCGACCGCGGTGCGCACCAGGCCGAGCAGCACCCGGGCCCGCTCCGCGTCGCTTAGCCCGGCAAGGCCGCCCGCGAACGCCGCCGCGCCGGGGTGGGCGGCCGCGGCCTGGCCGCGGGCGGGGCCGGCGATCCCGCGCAACAGCGCGGGGACGTCGGCGCGGGCCCGCACGGCGGCCGGCAGCACGGCGAGCGGCACCACAACCGGCCCGGTAACCGGCCCGCCAGTGAGCGCCGCGTCGAACAGGGCGAGCCCGTGCTCGGGGCGCATCGCCGGCAGGCCGAGCCGGGCAAGCCGGTCGACGTCCAGCGCGCCCGGCGCGGCAGTGTCGGAGAGCCACGGCCCGAAGGCCAGGGCGGTCGCCGGCAGCCCGGCGCCGGCGCGGTGGGTGGCGAGCGCGTCGAGGAAGACGTTCGCCGCGGCGTAGCCGCCCTGCCCCGCCGCGAGCACCATGCCGCCGGCCGAGGAGAGCAGCACGAACGCCTCCAGGGGCAGGTCGGCGGTGAGCTCGTGCAGGTGCCAGGCCGCGTCGGCCTTGGGCCCGAGCACGGCGTCGAGCCCTTCGGCGGTCAGGTCGCCGACCAGGGCGGCGTCGGGGATTCCGGCGGCGTGCACGACGGCGGTGAGCGGGTGCTGGGCCGGGATGCCGCTCAACAGCTCGGCCAGCGCCGCCCGATCGGTGACGTCGCACGCTGCGACCCGCACGCCCGCGCCGGCGGCCTCGAGGTCGGCGACCAGCCGCCGCGCCCCGGGCGCCTCGATGCCGCGCCGGCTGACCAGCAGCAGCCGCCGCACGTCGTGGACGGCGACCAGGTTCCTGGCCAGCAGCGCGCCGAGCCCGGTGGTACCGCCGGTGATCAGCACCGTCCCGTCGGGCCGAAGCCACCCGTTCTCGCCAAGGCGTGGGGCGGGCGTGGCGCGAACCGCGAGCCTCGGCACGCTGGCCACGCCGTCGCGCAGGGCCAGCTCGGGCTCGCCCGCCGCCACCGCGCGCGCCAGCGCCCCGGCCGACCGCTCGGACCCGTCGGTGTCGACCAGCACGAACCGGCCGGGGTTCTCCTGCTGGGCGGCGCGCACGAGACCCCACACCGGCGCCTGGGTCAGGTCCACCCGGTCGTCCGGGCCGGCCGCGACCGCGTTGCTGGTGCACACCGCGAGCACGCCAGACCGCTCGTCGGCCAACCAGTCGCGAACCGCACCGAGCACCCGATCGAGCACCACGCGAACCCGGGCCGGCGGCGGGCCGGATGCGGACAGCACGGCTGCGTCGAACAGCGCCGGCGGCGCGGCCTCGGCGCCGGCCGGCGCGTCGGGTAGCGCCAGCGGAGTCCACTCGACCGTGTACAGCGCGCCGGGATTGCCTGAGCCTGTGCCGCCCGAGCCTGTGCTGCCCGAACCCGCGCCCTCCAGCTGCCCGGCCGACGCCGGGCGGCAGAC
>DASSUA010000193.1:0-12630 GCA_035707525.1 Pseudonocardiaceae bacterium | reverse complement strand
CGGCAGGTCTGCACCGAGCTCCAGGCTCCACCGGCCGGAGGGGCCGACGGTGGTCCGGGCGGTGGCGGCCGCCACGCCGGAGACCGTCACCGTGACGGCGGCCCCGGCCAGTCCGGTGCCGCTGACCTGGGGCCGGCGCTCGCCAGCGACGGTGCCGTCACCGGGTGAGGCGATCACGGGTGGCGGCGGCGCCACGGTGAACCCGACGGTCGTCGTCTGCGAGGCGATGTCGCCGGCGGTCAGCCGGGCGGTCAGCTCGTGCGCTCCGATCGGCAGCTCACCGGCCTGCACTCGCCACCTGCCGTCCCGGCGGACCGGCGCGGTGACCGGCTCGCCGCCGTCGACGGCGACCAGGACCGTCGCACCGGCCCGTCCGGTGCCCGAGAGCGCCGGCGTGGTGTCGGTCGTGCGGGCGCCGTCGGCCGGTTCGGTGACGACCGGGGCGCGCAGGCCCGGTTCGTCGGGGTCGAGGAACGCGGCGATGCCGTCACCGTTGTCGTCGCGCACGGCGGTCGGGTCGGCCGCCAGCTCCTCGACGTCCCGGACCCTGTCGCCGTCGGCGTCGCCGGTCGTGGTGAGCAGGGTGAGCGCCGAGTCGCCGGTGAAGTCGCCGAGCACGTCGTCGACCAGGATCTCGGACACCGAGAAGTTCGGCTGCCCGATGTCGGAAGGGCACTGCTGCGGCGTCGGCCCGAGCACGCCGCCCTGGGTCAGGCCGACCGCGCTGTTGCCGGTCAGCACCGAGCCGCCGCTGTCGCCGGGCCGGCTGCACGCGTCGTGCTGCAGGACCGAGATGAGCCGCTGCGGCCCGTCGGGCGGCGATGTCAGGATCTCGACGCGCGCCTGCTTGATCGTCCCGCAGGTCCAGCCGGTGGACCGGCCCGACTTGCAGATCGCCATGCCGGCCAACGGCGCGACGGCACCGTGCACGTCGACCGCGGCGCCGTCGTGGTTGTCGACATCCGGGGTCGGCCGCAGCGCCGGGTTGGTGACGGCGACGACCGCGTAGTCGTCGCCCTGCCCGCCGACGTCCAGATCGTCGAACACGTGCGTCTGCACCGTGCCGATCGGGGTGCCGTCCTCGGTAAAGACCGACGGGCGGCCCTCGGCGCAGTGCCCGGCGGTGAGCAGGTGGGCTCGGCCGCCGGTGTCGACGGCGTTGAAGCCGAGCGTGCACGTCGCCGATTGCTGAGCGTCTGGGGTGTCGCCAGGTGAGAACCGGATGACCTCGCCGCCGCGCAGGTGCGCCACCGGTGGGCCGCCGGCGGCAAAGTCCACGACGATCGGCGCCCGTCCGGCCGGCGGCAGCTTGCCGGCCAGCGCGCGGCCGGCCTCGCCGTCGCTGATCCGGACCACGACCTGGCCGCCTCGGACGTCGGCGGTGACCGCGTGGAACAGCGCGCGCTCGGCGTCGGGCAGCGCCAGCGCCCATCGGCCGACGGCCTCCTGGCCGGCGGTCAGGTCGTCGTCGGTGATCGAGCGCAGCTGCGGGACGCCGCCGGCGGCCTGCACCGCGCGCCCGGCGTCGACATCGGTCACGGCCACGTTGAGTGCGCCGGCGCCGGCTGTGACGGTGTCGGTGTCGAGCCAGGCGCCGCCCACCCGCTGCCCGAGCCGGGCCCGCAGGTCACGGGCCATGCCGGCGGCCCTGGCGGCGGCGTCGGCGGCCCGGAGGTAGTCGACCGGGCTCATCGCCAGGTCGCGCTCGATCGCGAGCCGCAACTCGACCGGCAGCCGGCTGGCCCGCTCCTGGGGGTTGTCGCCGGCAACCGGATCGGCGGCGGCCCCGGCCAGTCCTGCCACCATTCCGACCATCATGACGACCACGCTGGCCGCCATGACCGCTCCCAGCCGGCGCCGTAACGGGTTGCGGTGGGGCGCGTGGCCGGTCATGGGCATCATCCCCCTCGTGCTCGCCTTCGAGCGACGGCGCGACCCTATTGCGGCGTCGCGGGGCGGGGCCGATCGTTGACCGAACCGCAACAACCCGGATCCGGCCGGGCGGGAACATGGCCGTGCCGGCGGGCGTTGAGGTGCGTAGGGCCAAGTTGAGCCGGGCCGGCTCAGGTTTGATTTGACGGCCGCGGTCACGGCTCTGGCAAACTTGAGCCAAAGCAACTCAAGTCAAACGCACGATGCGGGAGGAACATCAATGGCGCGAGCTGTTGGCATCGACCTGGGGACGACCAACTCCGTCGTCGCCGTCCTCGAAGGCGGTGAGCCGACGGTCATCGCCAACTCCGAGGGATCGCGAACCACGCCGTCGGTCGTGGCGTTCGCCAAGAACGGCGAGGTGCTGGTCGGCCAGTCGGCCAAGAACCAGGCAGTGACCAACACCGACCGCACGGTCCGCTCGGTCAAGCGGCACATGGGCGCCGGCTGGTCGGTGGAGATCGACAGCAAGAAGTACACCGCGCAGGAGATCAGCGCGCGGGTGCTCATGAAGCTCAAGCGCGACGCCGAGTCCTACCTCGGTGAGCAGATCACCGACGCGGTCATCACCGTCCCGGCCTACTTCGAGGACGCGCAGCGGCAGGCCACCAAGGAGGCCGGCCAGATCGCCGGGCTCAACGTGCTCCGGATCGTCAACGAGCCGACGGCGGCCGCGCTCGCCTACGGCCTGGACAAGGGCGAGAAGGAGCAGACGATCCTGGTCTTCGACCTCGGTGGCGGCACGTTCGACGTCTCGCTGCTAGAGATCGGCGAGGGCGTCGTGGAGGTCCGCGCGACCTCCGGCGACAACCACCTCGGCGGCGACGACTGGGACGAGCGCATCATCAAGTGGCTGGTCGACAAGTTCCGGGCCAGCAACGGCATCGACCTGACCAAGGACAAGATGGCCATGCAGCGGCTGCGTGAGGCCGCCGAGAAGGCCAAGATCGAGCTGTCCAGCCAGTCGACCGCGTCGATCAACCTGCCGTACATCACGGTGGACGCCGACAAGAACCCGCTGTTCCTGGACGAGACGCTGTCCCGGGCGGAGTTCCAGCGGATCACCGCGGACCTGCTCGACCGCTGCCGCGCCCCGTTCAACAACGTGATCAAGGACGCCGGCATCAGCGTCGGCCAGATCGACCACGTGGTGCTCGTCGGCGGCTCGACCCGGATGCCGGCCGTCACCGACCTGGTCAAGGAGCTGACCGGCGGCAAGGAGCCGAACAAGGGCGTCAACCCGGACGAGGTCGTCGCCGTCGGGGCCGCGCTGCAGGCCGGCGTGCTCAAGGGCGAGGTCAAGGATGTCCTGCTGCTCGACGTGACGCCGCTGTCGCTGGGCATCGAGACCAAGGGTGGCGTGTTCACCAAGCTCATCGAGCGCAACACCACGATCCCGACCAAGCGTTCGGAGATCTTCACCACGGCCGAGGACAACCAGCCGAGCGTGCAGATCCAGGTCTTCCAGGGCGAGCGGGACATCGCCGCCTACAACAAGAAGCTGGGCATGTTCGAGCTGACCGGCCTGCCGCCCGCGCCGCGCGGCATCCCGCAGATCGAGGTGACCTTCGACATCGACGCCAACGGCATCGTGCACGTGTCCGCCAAGGACATGGGCACCGGCAAGGAGCAGTCGATGACGATCACCGGTGGCTCGGCGCTGCCGCGCGACGACATCGATCGGATGATCAAGGACGCCGAGGCGCACGCCGAGGAGGACCGCAAGCGTCGCGAGGAGGCGGAGACCCGCAACCAGGCCGAGACGCTGGTCTACCAGACGGAGAAGTTCGTCAGGGAGAACGACGAGAAGCTGCCCGGGGACGTCAAGGAGAAGGTCAACTCCGCGATCGCCGAGGCCAACGAGGCGCTCAAGGGCAACGACATCAACGCCATCCAGGCGGCGATGGAGAAGCTCGCGACCGAGTCGCAGGCGCTGGGCGCCGCGCTCTACCAGCAGCAGGGCGGCGGGGGTGCCGGCGCCCCAGGCGAGGGCGCGCAGCCGGGTCCGGGCGGTGCAGGCGCCGCCGGTGCCTCCGGGCAGAGCGACGATGTTGTTGACGCCGAGATCGTGGACGAGGACAGCAAGAAGTGACCCGAGCAGAACAGGCACCCAACGGCGAGGAGCCGCGGGTGGTGGTTCGCGACCGTCGCCGGATCGACCCGGCGACGGGCGCGGTCCGCACGCCGGACCCCACCGGGCCGCGGCACGCTGCGCCGGACAAGTCCGAGCCCGGCCAGGCGGTGTCGAACCAGAAGGCAGACCAGAAGTCCGACCAGAAGTCCGACCAGGCTGGGCGTGCGGCGGCGACCGCCGAGGGCGACGGTGAGCTGCGCTCGCAGCTCGCCGAGCGCACCTCGGACCTGCAGCGGATCACCGCCGAGTACGCCAACTACCGCCGCCGGGTCGAGCGCGACCGGGAGCTCGTCGTGCTGGCGGCCAAGGCCGCCGTGGTGGCCGAGCTGTTGCCGGTGCTCGACGACATCGAGCGGGCCAAGGCCCACGGTGACCTCACCGGCGCGCTCAAGGCCGTCGCCGACAAGCTGACCGCCACCCTGGAGAAGGCCGGACTGACCGCGTTCGGCTCCGAGGGCGACGAGTTCAACCCGGCCGTTCATCAGGCGGTGCAGCACGCCACGTCGCCCGACGTGGCCGGGCCGACGGTGACCGCGGTGCTGCGCCGCGGCTACCAGCTCGGCGAGCGGCTGCTGCGCACGGCGATGGTGGGGGTGACCGACCACGAGCCGGCCCCACCGGAAACCAGCACCGCCAGCGCCGAGGCCGGCCCGCCGGACGAGCGGCCCGGTTCACCTGCGGAGCCGGAGCGGTCGACCGTCGAAGAGCCGCCGTTGCAGGCGGGTCCGGCGGTCGACCACAACCCCGCGCCCCGCGACGAGAGCTGACGCGAGCGAGGTGTGGGCCGGTGAGCGCGCGGGACTGGATCGAGAAGGACTTCTACGCCGAGCTCGGCGTGTCGCAGACGGCGTCGGCTGACGAGATCAAGAAGGCGTACCGCAAGCTCGCCCGTGATCTGCACCCCGACAAGAACCCGGGCAACGCGCGCGCCGAGGCGAGGTTCAAGGCCGTGTCGGAGGCATACGGCGTGCTCTCCGACCCGGTGAAGCGCAAGGAGTACGACGAGGCGAGACGGCTGTTCGGCAGCGGCCCGTTCCGGCCAGGCGGGTTCGGCACCGGTGGGTTCGACTTCGGCGACCTGTTCGGCGGGGCGTCGACGGCCCCCGGGGCCGGCCCCGGGGGCCTTGGCGACCTGCTCGGCGGGTTGTTCGGGGCCGCCCGTGGCGGGACCGCCTCGCGCCCGACCACCCGGCCGCGCCGGGGCGCCGACGTCGAGACCGAGGTGCGGCTGGACTTCCTGGAGGCGGTTCGCGGTGCGACCGTTCCGCTGCGGATGTCCAGCCCGGCCACATGCTCGACGTGCGGCGGGATCGGAGCGAAGCCGGGCACGACCCCGCGCACGTGCTCGACGTGCGGCGGGGCCGGTCTGATCAGCCGCAGCCAGGGCGCGTTCGCGTTCAGCGAGCCGTGCCGTGACTGCCGCGGCACCGGACGGATCATCGACACCCCGTGCCCCGAGTGCGGCGGCGACGGCGTGAGCAGCCAGACCCGCAGGATCAACGTCCGGGTTCCGCCCGGGGTGGCCGACGGCCAGCGGATCAGGCTCGCCGGGCAGGGCGAGCCCGGCCGCAACGGGGCCCCGGCCGGGGACCTGTACGTGATCGTGCACGTCGCGCAGCACGCGGTGTTCGGCCGCTCCGGCGACGACCTCACGATCACGGTGCCGGTCACGTTCCCCGAGCTCGTGCTCGGCGCGACGCTCAAGGTGCCGACGCTCGAGGGTGCGGTGTCGCTCAAGGTGCCGCCGGGGACGATGTCCGGTCGGACGCTGCGGGTGCGCGGTCGCGGCGTCACGCGCAAGAACGGCACCAGCGGTGACCTTCTGGTCACCCTGCAGGTCGCAATCCCGCAGAACGTCAATGGCAACGCCGCCGACGCGCTGCGTGCCTACGCTGATGCCACCGCCGGGCACAACCCCCGCAGTGAGCTGGACAGGCTGCTGGAAGGGCAGTGACACCTGAAGGGCAGTGACACCTGAAGGGCAGGGACATCTATGTACGCCGATATGTACGACGACCTCCCGAATGGCGTCGACGCCGAGGCCGCGGTGTTCGTCATCTCGACCGCCGCCCAGCTGGCCGGCATGCACGCCCAGACCCTGCGCAGCTACGACCGGATGGGCCTGGTCTCGCCGGGCCGCACTCCCGGCGGCGGCCGCCGCTACTCGGTCCGGGACATCGAGCTGCTGCGCGAGGTGCAGCGGTTGTCCCAGGAAGAGGGCGTCAACCTGGCCGGCATCAAGCGGATCATCGAGCTCGAGGCCGAGGTGACCAAGCTGCGCCGGCAGGTTGCCGAGCTCACCGAGCAGATCGCCGCGGCGCACGCGGCGGCCGAGCAGGCGGCCGCCGCCGTGCACGCCTCCTACCGGCGGGACCTGGTGCCCCGCCCGAACAAGTCGGCCATCGTGGTCTGGCGCCCACCGAGCCGCGGCTGAGGCGTTTCCCGTTTCGCCGGTCAGCTGCCCGCCGTCAGTTGACCGGCGAACCGCTCCAGCAGCATGCCCCAGCCGCCCTCGCCGCTGACCGAGTCGTGCATCCCCTGGCCCTCCACGAGCCGCTCCAGTCGCCTGTGCTCCAGGTCGACCCTGGTCCGGCCGTCACCCTCGGCGGTGAACAGCACCTCGATCTCGCTGGCCCTGGCGGGGTCCGGGTCGGGCTGCCAGCGGCCGTTGATCTGCCAGCTGAGCACGAGCCGGCCGGGCGGGTCCCACACCAGCACCCGCCCCCAGTCGCACTCGCTGCCGTCGACGCCGCGCTCGAACCAGCGACCACCCTCGTGCGGCTCGATCACCGCCTCGGCGTAGTCCGTTTCACCGATGTGGTAGCCGGCCGGCCACCACGTCGAGAACGACTCGGTGAACGTCCGGAAGGCGCGCTCGGCCGGGGCCGCCACGGTGATCGTGCGCCGGACCGTCGGGATCGTCGCTGTGGTCATGATCGCTCCTTAGTCGTTGTTGGTTTGGGTCGGCGCCTCTGCGGCTGCCTGAAAGGCCGCGAGCGCGTCGTCCCACAGCCGGTCGAGGTAGGCACGCAGGGCCACCACCCCGTTCGGGTCGAGCCGGTACACCCGCCTGGTGCCCTCGGCGACGCTGACGACGAGCCCGGCGTCCTTGAGCGCGCGCAGGTGCTGGGACACCGCCGGGCGGCTGACCGGCAGCTCGCCGGCGAGCTCGCCGACCGAGCGCGGTCGCCGCGCGACCAGCTCGAAGATAGCCCGGCGGGTGGGATCCGCGAGCGCTCCGAGCTCGTCAAGTCCGTAAGTGCCCACGAACCGTAAGCCTAAACTTACGAACTTCGCGAGCGCAAGACATGGGTTAGGGTTGAGCGGAACAGGCTCAACTTTGGCTGCGTTGTACTCGTTGTACGAGTAGTAAGACTTCGGACACCGCTCCTGCACGAGGTGGGAATTGGACGCCTTCAACCCGACCACGAAGACCCAGCAGGCGATCTCGGCCGCGGCGCAGGCCGCGACGCTCGCCGGCAACCCCGACGTGTCCCCGGTGCACCTGCTCGGGGCGCTGCTCGCGCAGGGCGACGGCATCGCGGTGCCGCTGCTGACCGCCGTCGGCGCGGACCCGGCAGCGGTCCGTTCGGCGCTCGACCGGCTGGCCGGCGGGTTGCCGAGCGCGACCGGCGCGACCGTGTCCGCTCCCCAGCTGAACCGGGACGCCGGCCGCTCGCTCACCAGGGCGCAGCAGCTGGCGACCGAGATGGGCGACGAGTACGTCTCGACCGAGCACCTGCTCGTCGGCCTCGCGACCGCCGGTGGCGCCGTCGCCGACCTGCTGTGCCGGCACGGCGCGACGCCCGACGCGCTGCGCGAGGCGTTCACCAAGGTGCGCGGCTCGGCCAGGGTGACCTCGCCCGACCCCGAGGGCACCTACCAGGCGCTGGAGAAGTACGGCGTCGACCTCACCCAGAGCGCCAGGGAGGGCAAGCTCGACCCGGTGATCGGCCGGGACAACGAGATCCGCCGCGTGGTGCAGGTGCTGGCCCGGCGCACGAAGAACAACCCCGTGCTGATCGGCGAGCCGGGTGTCGGCAAGACCGCGATCGTCGAGGGCCTCGCCCAGCGGATCGTCGCCGGCGACGTCCCGGAGTCGTTGCGCGGCAAGCGCGTCGTCGCCCTCGATCTCGGGTCGATGGTGGCCGGCTCCAAATACCGCGGCGAGTTCGAGGAGCGGCTCAAGGCCGTTCTCAAGGAGATCACCGACTCCGCCGGGCAGGTCATCACGTTCATCGACGAGCTGCACACGATCGTCGGCGCCGGCGCGACCGGCGAGGGCTCGATGGACGCCGGCAACATGATCAAGCCCATGCTCGCCCGGGGCGAGCTGCGCATGGTCGGCGCCACCACGCTCGACGAGTACCGCAAGCACATCGAGAAGGACCCGGCCCTGGAGCGGCGGTTCCAGCAGGTGCTCGTCGGCGAGCCATCGGCCGAGAACACGATCGGCATCCTGCGCGGGCTCAAGGAGCGCTACGAGGTGCATCACGGCGTCCGGATCACCGACGCCGCGCTCGTCGCCGCCGCCACCCTCTCCGACCGGTACATCACCGCGCGGTTCCTGCCGGACAAGGCGATCGACCTGGTCGACGAGGCCGCCTCGCGGCTGCGCATGGAGATCGACTCCCGGCCGGTCGAGGTCGACGAGGTCGAGCGCGCCGTGCGCCGGCTCGAGATCGAGGAGATGGCGCTGGCCAAGGAGGACGACCCGGCGTCGAAGGAGCGGCTCGCCGCGTTGCGCGCCGAACTCGCCGAGCGGCGCGAGTCGCTGTCCGCGCTGACCGCCCGCTGGCAGCTGGAGAAGGACTCGATCGAGAAGGTTCGCGAGCTCAAGGAGCAGCTCGAGTCGCTGCGTGGCGAGTCGGAGCGGGCCGAGCGCGACGGCGACCTCGGCCGGGCCGCCGAGCTGCGCTACGGACGCATCCCCGCCCTGGAGAAGGAGCTCGACGCGGCCACCGTGGTGACCGAGAACCGGCAGGCGATGCTCAAGGAGGAGGTCGGCGCGGACGACGTCGCCGACGTCGTGTCGGCCTGGACCGGGATCCCGGCGGGCCGGCTGCTCGAGGGCGAGACCGCGAAGCTGCTGCGCATGGAGGACGCGATCGCCGCGCGCGTCGTCGGCCAGACCGAGGCGGTGCGCGCTGTCTCCGACGCCGTGCGCCGCGCCCGGGCCGGCGTGGCCGACCCGGACCGCCCGACCGGCTCGTTCCTGTTCCTCGGCCCGACCGGCGTCGGCAAGACCGAGCTGGCCAAGGCGCTCGCCGAGTTCCTCTTCGACGACGAGCGCGCGATGGTGCGCATCGACATGAGCGAGTACTCCGAGAAGCACTCGGTCGCCCGGCTGGTCGGCGCGCCGCCCGGGTACGTCGGTTACGACCAGGGCGGGCAGCTGACCGAGGCGATCCGCCGCCGGCCGTACTCGGTGATCCTGCTCGACGAGGTCGAGAAGGCCCACTCCGACGTCTTCGACGTCCTGCTGCAGGTGCTCGACGACGGCCGGCTCACCGACGGGCAGGGCCGCACCGTCGACTTCCGCAACACGATCCTCGTGCTCACGTCGAACCTGGGTTCGTCGGTGATCGCCGACCAGTCCCTGGACGAGCGGACCCGCCGCGACGCGGTGCTCACCGTCGTGCGCCAGAAGTTCAAGCCGGAGTTCCTCAACCGCCTCGACGACGTCGTCGTCTTCGGATCCCTCGGCACCGAGGAGCTGACCTCGATCGTCGAGATCCAGGTCCGCCGCCTCGGCCAGCGCCTCGCGGCCAGGCGCCTCACGCTCACGGTCACCGAACCGGCCAAGGAGTGGCTGGCGATCAACGGCTTCGACCCGATCTACGGGGCCCGGCCACTGCGCCGGCTGATCCAGTCGTCGATCGGCGACCAGCTCGCCCGCGCCCTGCTCTCCGGCACCGTCCGGGACGGCGACGCGGTCGAGGTCGACCTCGACGACACCGCCGACGGCGGCACCGGCGCCCTGTTAATCCACCGCCCCCGCGTCCCCTCCGCCTAACCCCGCGCGTGTCGTCCGTTTCGGTACGCATGTTGCACGTTTCGGTACGCGTGGCCGGGCATGCCTCGTTGGCCCGGCCCGGGAAGGCGCGTGTTGGGCGCGCCGGCAGGTTCCGCTGGTCCGGGAGGAGCAGCCCCTAGGCTGTCAGGGTGGGCGTACCGGCCTGGGTGTGGTTCGTGATCGCTGCCGTGGCGGCTGTTGCCGGCGGCGCGCTGCTGCTCGTCGACCACGGTCACAGCACGGCGCGAAGCCGGGAACGGCGACGGTGGGCCGGCCTGCGCGGCTGGCAGTTCGCGGATGTCGACCGGGCGCTTTCGGACCGGTGGCAGCACGGTGCGCTCGCCCACGGAGAGCAGGGCACGGCTCGCAACCTGGTCACCGGCTCGCAGTTCACGGCGGCCGGGCGCCGCCTGGTGCACGTGTTCGACTTCGAGCGCGGCAGCCGGGCCGAGGCGGTGATCGTCGCCGTGCACCGTCGGACGCCGCAGCAGGTGGTGCTGGAGTTGTGGCTGCCGACCGTCGAGTTTCCGACCGACGCCGGGCTCGACCTGGTCGGCCCCGTTGGCGACCGCTATGCCTTCACCAACGACGTGGAGAAGGCGCGGCCGCTCATCACTCCGGAGCTGGTGGCAATCGCGGACGATGTCGGCGCCGACGTCCCGGTGGCGTGGATCGAGGACGCCTGGGTGGCCGCCGCGGTCACGGTCGGCGCCGCGCCGCCGCGTGTCGAGCGGCTGTTGCGGCTGCTCGGCAGCCTCGCCGACCTGGTTGACGGCGTGCGCGCCGGTCACCCGGCCGACGAGCCCGGCAGTGACATGCCCGGCAGTGACGAGCCCGGCAGTGAAGAGCCCGGCAGGGACGTGCCCGGCAGGGACCTGGAGGCCGAGGACGTCGAGTTCGAGGTCGAGCCGGACGACGAACCCGACGACGAACGGGCCGACGGCCCGGATGGCCGCCGCGCGGGACGGCCGCCCGCTGGCTGAACGGCGGCCGCGTTCCTGATCCGCTGGCGCTAACAGCGCCGGACAACACGCCCATCGACGCGCGCCGGAGCACGCCACGGCGACTCCGAACGCGTGCAACACACGTTCCCGAACGTGCAACATGCGTACCGAAGCGGACGACACGCGGGAATGGGTGGGCGATAGCGTGGGGGCATGCCTACCGCTTTGGTAACCGGGCCCACCGCCGGGATCGGGGCGAGCTTCGCGCGCAGGTTGGCCAGGGACGGCTACGACCTGGTGCTGGTGGCCCGGGGCAAGGAGCGGTTGGACCGGTTGGCGGCGGAGCTTCGTGGGCAGCACGGCGTGCATGCCGAGGTGCTGGTCGCGGACCTGGCGATCGCCGCGCAGCGGGTGAAGGTCGAGCAGAGGTTGCGCGACGAGCTGCTGGGACCGATCGACCTGCTGGTGAACAACGCGGGGCTGACGACGGCCGGCGAGTTCTGGGCGCTGGACTCCGAGGCCGTGCAGCGGGAGCTCGAGGTCAACGTGGTCGCGGTGATGCGGCTTACCCACGCCGTGCTGCCGGGCATGATCCGCCGCAAGCGCGGCGCGGTGGTCAACGTGTCCAGCGTCGCCGGGTTCTTCCCCGGGCGGGGCACCACCTATGCGGCGGAGAAATCGTGGGTGACGATGTTCTCCGAAGGGCTGTCGGGTTCGCTGGCCAGCAAGGGCGTTCAGGTGCTCGCGCTGTGCCCAGGGTTCACCCGCACCGAGTTTCACGAGCGGGCCAAGGTCGACATGAGCGGGACGCCGAGCGTGATGTGGCTCGACGCCGACTCCGTGGTCGACGACTGCCTGGACGACCTGCGCCGCGGCCGGGTGCTGTCGGTGCCGGGGGTGCAGTACAAGGTCCTGGTCGGCCTCGGGCGGCTGTTGCCGCGGGCGGTCGTGCGGCGGCTGGCGTCGCGAACCGCGAGGGGACGTACCTGATGGAGCTCATGCTGGCCGCCGCGGTGATCATCGTGCTGATGGTCGGCTCGGTCGTGGTGAGCCGGTACCTGCACCGCCAGCGAGTGGCGGCACTGACGGCGTGGGCAAAGGCCAACGGCTGGACCTACCAGGAGCGGGCCGGCGACCTGGCCGACCGGTTCGAGGGCGCTCCGTTCGGCGTCGGGTTCGGGCGAACGGCGACGCACCTGCTGACCACGACGATGGGCGGGCGGCCGGTCGTGGCGTTCGAGTACTCGTACAAGGAGCGCCGCGGCTCCGGCAAGCAGCAACGAACCGTCACCTACACCTACGCGATCGTCGCCACCACGACCCCGGCGTCGCGACCGACGCTGCAGATCACCCACGAGCACCTGGGCACCCGGCTGCTCGGCGCGGTCGGTCTGGACGACGTGCAGCTGGAGAGCGAGGAGTTCAACCGCACATTCCGGATCAGCACCGACGACCCGAAGTTCGGCTACGACGTGCTGCACCCGCGCACGATGGAGTGGATGCTGGCCGATACCAGGGCCCGCGAACTGTCCGTGCGCTTCGAGCGCGCTGACCTGTTGACCTGGGAGAACGGCCGGCTCGACCCGAAGCGCGCCGCCTGGGCG
>DASSUA010000192.1:0-6786 GCA_035707525.1 Pseudonocardiaceae bacterium | reverse complement strand
GGTTCCCCGAATGGGCGGCCAGGGCCACCGAGGAGGACTTGCGATGAACGAACGGCAGGCCCCGTTCTACTGCCCCTACTGCGCGGAGGAGGACCTGCGGCCGGTGCCAGAGCCGCACGGCGCCTGGCGGTGCGCGGGATGCCTTCGGGTGTTCGTGGTCAAGTTCGTCGGGATCGCCGGCCGGGCGGGGGTGCCCCGGTGACCGCCGCCGTCGAGGAGCTGAAGCGGATCGCGGAGCAGGGCGCGGCCGAACTGGCCGGCGCGCCGGCCGGGGACGTGCTGGACTGGACGGCGCGGACGTTCGGGGACCGCTGGATCGTCGCCTCCAACTTCGCCGACGCCGTACTCGTCGACCTCGCCGCCAGGGCCAGGCCCGGCGTGCCGGTGCTGTTCCTGGACACCGGCTACCACTTCGCCGAGACCATCGGCACCAGGGACGCCGTCGAGCTGAGCTACCCGGTGCGGATCGTGGACGCGCTGCCGGAGCGCACCGTCGCCGAGCAGGACGCCGCCGAGGGTCCCAGGCTGTTCGAGCGCGAACCGGACCGCTGCTGCCGCCTGCGCAAGGTGGTCCCGCTGCGGCGCACGCTCGCCGGCTACCACGCCTGGGTCACCGGCGTGCGCAGAGTCGACGCGCCGACCAGGGCGGACACCCCGCTCGTTGGCTGGGACGAGCGCACCGGCCTGGTCAAGGTCAACCCGCTGGCCGCGTGGACCGACGAGGACCTGGACCGCTACATCGCCGCGCACGGCGTGCTGGTCAACCCGCTCGTGGCCGCCGGCTACCCGTCGATCGGCTGCGCGCCGTGCACGGCCAGGCCGCTGCCCGGCGCGGACCCGCGCAGCGGCCGCTGGGCCGGCCGGGCCAAGACGGAGTGTGGTCTGCATGGCTGACCAGCTGGACGTGCTGGAGTCCGAGGCGATCCACATCTTCCGGGAGGTGGCCGGGGAGTTCGACCGGCCGGTGATCCTGTTCTCCGGCGGCAAGGACTCCACGGTGCTGGTGCACCTGGCGCGCAAGGCGTTCTGGCCGGCCCCGGCGCCGTTCCCGCTGCTGCACGTCGACACCGGGCACAACTTCGCCGAGGTGCTCGGGTTCCGGGACCGGCTCGTGGCCGACCTCGGCGTGCGGCTGGTGGTGGCCGCCGTGCAGGACTGGATCGACGACGGCCGGCTCGCCGAGCGCCCGGACGGCACCCGCAACCCGCTGCAGACCGTGCCGCTGCTGGACACGATCGCCGAGCAGCGCTTCGACGCCGTGTTCGGCGGCGGGCGCCGCGACGAGGAGCGGGCCAGGGCCAAGGAGCGGATCTTCTCCGTGCGCAACGCCTTCGGCCAGTGGGAGCCGCGCAACCAGCGCCCGGAGCTGTGGAACCTCTACAACGGCCGGCACGCGCCGGGCGAGCACGTCCGGGTGTTCCCGCTGTCGAACTGGACCGAGCTGGACGTCTGGCGCTACATCGCCCGTGAGCGCATCGGGCTGCCGTCGATCTACTTCGCGCACCGGCGCGAGGTGTTCCGCCGCGACGGCATGTGGCTCACCGCCGGGCCGTGGTTCGGCCCGCGCGCCGGCGAGCCCGTGCAGAAGCGGACCGTCCGGTACCGCACGGTCGGCGACGGCTCCTGCACCGGGGCCGTCGAGTCGCAGGCGTCCACTGTGGACGAGGTGATCGCCGAGGTGGCCGCGAGCCGCCTCACCGAGCGCGGGGCCACCAGGGCCGACGACCGGCTGTCGGAGGCGGCGATGGAGGACCGCAAGCGGGAGGGGTACTTCTGATGGCCGACCTGTTGCGCCTGGCCACCGCCGGCTCGGTGGACGACGGTAAGTCCACCCTGGTCGGTCGGCTGCTCTACGACACCAAGTCGGTGCTCGCCGACCAGCTGGCCGCCGTCGAGCGCGCCTCCGCCGACCGCGGACTGACCATTGCCGACCTGTCGCTGCTGGTCGACGGGCTTCGCGCGGAACGCGACCAGGGCATCACGATCGACGTCGCCTACCGCTACTTCGCCACCGGCCGGCGGACCTTCGTGCTCGCCGACACGCCGGGACACGTCCAGTACACCCGCAACACCGTCACCGGCGCCTCGACCGCCCAGCTCGCGATCCTGCTGGTGGACGCGCGCAAGGGCGTCGTCGAGCAGACCCGCCGGCACGCCGCCGTGCTGGCCCTGCTCGGCGTGCCGCGCCTGGTGCTGGCCGTCAACAAGATGGACCTCGTCGGCTACGACCCCTCGGCGTTCGCCCTGATCGCCAAGGAGTTCACCGGCAACGTCACAGCCCTCGGCTACGACGAGGCCGACCTGCTGGCGGTGCCGGTCAGCGCGCTGCACGGCGACAACGTGGTGACCCGCTCGGCGAACATGCCCTGGTACCAGGGGCCCTTGCTGCTCGAGCACCTGCAGGCCGTGCCGGTCGAGCCGGACCCGCACCACCTGCCGCTGCGGCTGCCCGTGCAGTACGTCATCCGGCCCCGCACCGCCACCCACCCCGACTACCGCGGCTACGCCGGCCTGGTGGCCGCCGGCCTGGTGCGGGTCGGCGACGAGGTCGTCGTGCTGCCCGCCGGCCGGCGCACGACCGTCACCGGCATCGACACCGCCGACGGCCCGCTCACCGAGGCCGGCGCCGGCACGTCGGTCACCGTGCTGCTCGCAGACGAGCTCGACGTCGCCCGCGGCGACCTCATCGCCACCGCGGCCGCGCCGCCCGCGCTCGCCGACACGTTCACGGTCACGGTGTGCTGGCTGGCCGAACGGCCGCTGCGGGCCGGCGCCAGGGTCCTGGTCAAGCACGGCACCCGCACGGAACCAGCCATCGTCACCGAACTGCTCGACCGCTTCGACGAGCAGCGGCTGTCCACTGTGTCCGCTCCGGACCGGTTGGTGCTCAACGAGATCGGCCGCGTCACGGTGCGCACGGCCGGCCCGCTGCCGGCCGACGACTACGCCGTGAGCCGGCGCACCGGGTCGCTGCTGCTGATCGACCCGGCGAGCGGGTCGACGCTCGGCGCCGGGCTGGTCGGCGGCCCGCTCCCGGTCGCGGCCGAGGATCGGGCTGGCTGTACCGGCGCCGGCCCCCGCGACGTGCTCTCCCCCGGCCCGTAGCCGGACCGGCCAGAGAGGCGACCGATGCTTCGCACCGCCCTGATCCTGCTGCTCGCGGCCGGCGTGGCCGCCTCGGGCGCCTGCACCCGGGCAGGCCGCTGGACCGAACCCGTCGCCGTGGCCCGGGGCCCGGCCGCCGAGCTGCGGCTCGGCTACTTCCCCAACGTCACCCACGCCGCGGCGCTCATCGGAGTCCGGCAGGGGTTCTTCGCCGGGTCGCTCGGCCCCGGCACCGAGCTGACGACCCAGACGTTCAACGCCGGCCCGGAGGCGGTCGGCGCGCTGCTCGGCGGCTCGCTGGACGTCGCGTTCATCGGCTCCGGCCCCACGATCAACACCTTCGCAAGGTCCAACGGTGAGGCGATCCGGCTGGTCGCCGGCGCCACCTCGGCCGGCGCCCAGCTGGTCGCCCGGCCCGGGATCACCGACGTCGGCCAGCTGCGCGGAAAGCGGGTCGCCACCCCGCAGCTGGGCAACACGCAGGACATCGCGCTCAAGAAGCTGCTGGCCGAGCAGCTCTTGCCGGTCGGGACCGGGCCGGACCAGGTGACGATCGTCAACGCGGACAACCCGCAGACCCTGCAGGCCTTCCGCGACGGCCAGATCGACGCCGCCTGGCTGCCGGAGCCGTGGTCCTCACGGCTGGTCGTCGAGGCCGGCGCCGGGGTGCTGCTCGACGAGAGGGACCTGTGGCCGGGCGGCCGGTTCCCGACCACCGTCGTGGTCGTTCGCACGGCGTACCTCGCCGGGCACCCGCAGACCGTGCAGGCGTTCCTGCACGGTCTGCTCGCCGCCACCGACTGGACCGCCGCCGACCCGGCGCGGGCGCGGTCCGCCGTCAACGACGCGCTCGCCTCGCTCACCGGCAAACCGCTGAGCCCGCCGGTCATCGAGCGCGCCTTCGGCAACATCACTGTGACCACCGACCCGCTAGCGGCGACGTTCCCGCAGCTGGCGAAGGACTCCGTGACCGCGGGCATCGCCAGCGGCGAGCCGAACCTGGCCGGCCTGGTCGACCTCGGCCCGCTCAACGCCGTGCTCACCGGCGCCGGCCGGCCCACCGTCGCCGGCCTCGACCGGTGATGCTCCACCCGAAAGGACCAGCCATGACGGCAACGCTCGAACCGCTGCCTACGACTGCCGCCCCCGTCCGGCCGGCCGTCGAGCTGACCGGCGTCGGCAAGGTGTTCGGCCGGCGCCGCGGCGCCGTGGTCGCGCTCGACGGGGTCGACCTGCGCGTCGCCCCCGGCGAGTTCGTCTGCCTGCTCGGCGCGTCCGGCTGCGGCAAGTCGACCCTGCTCAACCTGATCGCCGGGCTCGACGAGCCGAGCACGGGCACGGTTTCCGTCGGTTCCCGCAGGCCCGCCGTGATGTTCCAGGAGGCGGCGCTCATGCCGTGGCTGACCGCCGCCCGCAACGTCGAGCTCGCGTTGCGGCTCGCCGGCGTCGGCCGGACCCGCCGCCGCGCCAAGGCCGAGGAACTGCTCGAGCTCGTCCGGCTCGGCGGGCAGGGCGACCGCCGGCCGCACGAGCTCTCCGGCGGCATGCGCCAGCGAGTGGCGCTGGCCCGGTCGCTCGCCTCCACGATCGGCGCCGACGCCGGACCGGGGCTGCTGCTCATGGACGAGCCTTTCGCCGCGCTCGACGCCATCACCCGCGACCTGCTGCAGGGCGAGCTGCTGCGGGTATGGCGCGGCACCGGCGCCGCCGTGCTGTTCGTCACCCACGACGTCCGCGAGGCCGTGCGGCTGGGGCAACGCGTCGTCCTGCTCTCCTCCCGGCCCGGCCGGGTGGTCCAGGAATGGGCCACCGAGCCGGACGCTCCGCTCGTCGAGCAGATCAACGCCCGGTTGCGGCGCGAGCTGTCCAGCCATGCCGCCTAGCGGCGGCGTCCAGATCGACTCCGCGGCCGCCGCCGGCCTGGACGCCCTCGACACGCCCCCCGACCAGCCCCGCCGCCCGCTGGCCCGGCGCCTGGCCGCCACCGCCCTGCCGCCGCTGGCCGCGCTTGTTCTCGCTATCGGGGTCTGGCAGGCCCTGTGGGCCTCGGCGCTGTGGCCCGAGTACAGACTGCCGGCCCCTCTCGCCGTCTGGCGGGTCATCTGGGGCCTGGGCTCGGACGGCGAGGCGGCCGGCATCCTCTGGACCTCGGTGCACCGCGCCGTCCTCGGCTTCGCCGCCGCGGTGCTGATCGCCACCCCGCTCGGCCTGCTCGTGGCCAAGGCCCCCGTCGTGCGCGCCGCCATCGGGCCGCTGCTGTCCGGGCTGCAGAGCCTGCCGTCGGTCGCCTGGGTGCCGGCCGCCGTCCTGTGGTTCGGGCTCACCGACTGGGCCATGTACACCGTCGTGCTGCTCGGATCCGTGCCGTCGGTCGCCAACGGCCTCGTCGCCGGCATCGACCAGATCCCGCCGATCCTGCCGCGCGTCGGCAAGGTCCTCGGCGCCGGCCGCCTAGCGGCCGCCCGCCACATCCTCATGCCGGCCGCCCTGCCCGGTTACCTCGCCGGGCTCAAGCAGGGCTGGGCCTTCTCCTGGCGCTCCCTCATGGCCGCCGAGCTCATCGCCACCTCGCCCCAGCTCGGCCTCGGCCTCGGCACCTTCCTCGACAACGGCCGCGCCCTGTCCGACATGCCCATGGTCCTCGCCGCCATCTTCCTGATCCTGCTCGTCGGCATCGGCATCGAACTGCTCGTCTTCCGCCCCGTCGAGCGCTATGTCCTGCGCACCCGAGGCCTGTCCGGATCACTCCCATGACCGCCCCCCTCGACGGCAACCACGACCCGCACCTACGTGCCGGCGCCACCCGCATCGCCACCACCGACGGCAACCACGACCCCCACGCAACTACCAGCGCCGCCCTCGTCGCCGTCGCCCACGGCAGCCGCGACCCCCGCTCGGCCGCCAGCGCAACGGCCCTCATCGACGTCGTGCGCCTGATGCGCCCCGAACTCGACGTGCGCCTCGCCTTCCTGGAACTGTCCGCGCCCCGCCTACCGGACGTGCTCGCCGCCGTGGCCGACGACGGCCACCGCGCCGCCGTCGTGGTCCCCCTGCTGCTCGGGAACGCCTACCACGCCCGCGTCGACGTCCCCCGCACCGTGTGCGCCGCCCAGAACCGCCTCCCCCGCCTCGACGTCCACATCGCCCAGGTCCTGGGCCCCGATCCACGCCTGCCCTCGGCCGCCCTGCGCCGGCTCGCCGCAACCGGCGCCGCCCTGGACGACCCCGACCTCGGTGTCGTCCTGGCCGCCGCCGGCTCCTCCCACCAACCCGCCAACGACGCCGTCACCGCCATAGCCGCCAACTGGTCCACCAAGGCCCCCTGGCGCGGCGCCCTCCCGGCCCTGGCAACCACCGCCCCCGAATCCGTCCGCTCCGCCATGGCCTCCCTCCGCCGGCGCGGCGCCCGCCGAATCGCCGTGGCCTCATGGTTCCTATCGCCAGGCGTCCTCCCCGACCGGATCACCTCGGCTGCCCTCGCCACCGACCCCCAAGCCCTGATCGCCGACCCGCTGGGCTCCGATCCCGAACTGGCCCAAATCGTCCTCGACCGCTACCGGCAAGCCCCGGCCCTATGGCCGACAGCCGCGTACCTGGCCCCACCGCGTAACCCACGTACCGAATCGTGCAACATGCGTACCGAAACGGACGACACGCCGAAGGCGTGTGGGGTTAGCCGTG
>DASSUA010000191.1:0-2214 GCA_035707525.1 Pseudonocardiaceae bacterium | reverse complement strand
CGCCGTGGGCACCGTCGCCGTGGGCACCGTCGCCGTGGGCACCGTCGCCGTGGGCACCGTCGCCGTGGGCACCGTCGCCGTGGGCACCGTCGCCGTGGGCACCGTCGCCGTGGGCACCGTCGCCGTGGGCACCGTCGCGGCGGCTGGCCGCCTGCAACGCGCCGAACACCCGGTGCTCGGCCTTGGCGTCGAGCGCCGCGGTCGGCTCGTCGGCTACCAGGACCCCGGCGTCCCGGTAGCTTCCCCTGGCGACGCTGAGCCGCTGCCACTGGCCGCCGGAGAGGTCCTGACCCTGCTCGAACAGCCGCGACAGCACCGTGTTCTCCTTGCGCGGCAGGGACTCGATGACCTCGTCCGCGCCCGAGGTGCTGGCGCTCGAGCGCCACATGGCGCCGGCGCGGGCGTCGCGGTCGAAGCGGCCGATCCTGATGTTGTCGGCGGCGGTGACCGGCCAGCGCAGCGGCTCCTGGGTGATCACCGAGATCTGCGAGTGCACGCTGTGCGTCTCGGCGTCGGCGATGTCCACGTCGTCCCAGAGCACCCGGCCCCGGTCGGGGTGGTAGAGCCCGGTGACGAGCTTGCCCAGCGTCGACTTGCCGGATCCGTTCTCCCCCACGAGCGCGATGACCTCGCCGCGGCGCAGCGTCAGCGAGACGTCCTGGATGGCCGGCGCCTGCTGGCCCGGATAGGTGAACGTGACATCCTCGAGCCGGATCGTCTCCGGGTTCGTCGGCGCCATGCACCTGGCGGCCGGCCGGCGCCGGTCGCGGGAGTCGTCGAGCAGCTTGTGGTACAGGTCGATGTAGAAGCTGTCCTCGTACAGCCGGTTGACCCCGTAAATCGTGCTGCGGAGCGCGGTCGACGCCGTGCGCATCGCCACGACGGCGGCCCCGGCGAGCGCGAGCGGCATCGTCTCGGTGTACAGCAGCCAGCCGAGCACCACGTAGGCGAGCCCGGTGCCCACGCCGGCCACGGCCCGCCCGCCGAGCTGCACCGTGGTCTGCCGGCGCTCGACGCGGATGTCCTCGGCGGTGAGCCGGTCGGCGATCCGGCGGTGCTCGCTCAGCAGGATCCGCTGCGTCGTGAACGCCCTCACCTCGACCGCCGCGTCGCGCTCGGTGATCAGCTCGCTCACCACGAAGGACTGGCGGCGTCGCGCGATCATCTTCAGAAACGACTCGTACCGCAACTTGGCCGCCCGCATCGCCGCCCACGCATCCGCCCCGGCCGCGATCATCAGCGCCGGCACCAGCCACGGGCTCAGCACCGCCACCGTCACCATCGCGGCGGTCAGCGAAACCAGCGACGACACCAGGTCGGCGACCCCCTGGATCGAGCGCCGGATCGCCGTCACGCCATGCTCGCCGCCCTGCCGCACCAACTCCTGGAAATCCGAGTCGTCGAACGCCGCCGCCGGCACGTCCAGCAGGGCCGCGTGCATCTCGTCGCGCGCGGCATGCTCCACCCGCGGCGCGAGCATCCCCTGCACCAGCGAGACCACCGCGTCCAGCACCGCCCTCGCCGACAGCGCCGCCACCACCAGCAGGATCGACGGCAGTGACGCCACCAACCGCTCCGGCGTCGGCCCCTGCTCGAGCAGCTCCGTCAGCACGTTCGCCGTCGCCAGCAGCCCGAACGCCGTCGCGCACCCGGACGCCACGTGCACAAGCCCGGCCACCAGCGTCCACAACCGCGACACCCGCCATGCCAGCCGCACCACCGTGGCCACCGCCGACGGCACCGACCGCACGGTCTGCCACCACCCGGCCGCCGCCACCTTGCCGCTCGCGACCGCCCACCTCGGCGCCGACATGCCGTCGACCCCGATCAAGGGCGCGTCGGACCCACCAACCTCCGTCGACCGCATTTCCGCCCCCCGGTTTTCAGCCCCTCAGGTCACCGGCTCAGACCTTCCCACAGCATCCCGACAAAACCGGCCACCCCGAAACCGCCATCGGGTACGTCGCTCTCGCAACCCAGAGTCACCAGCCCCACAGTCACCAGCCCCAGAGTCACCAGCCCCAGAGTCACCAGCCCTACGACGACGCCCATCCCAGGGATCACGCCGTCGCTTCTCTTTCGCGACCGACAGCCCGTAACCGGCCGCACCAGGCGGGCGTAGCTACCCGGCGGCTGCACACTTTCGCTGATCACGGGGCCCGTGGGGAAAGCCGGGTGCCGGTCTCGTGCTGGTGGACCCGTGGGGAAAGCCGG
>DASSUA010000190.1:0-7376 GCA_035707525.1 Pseudonocardiaceae bacterium | reverse complement strand
CGAGCACGCCCGCGGACCAGGTCGAGGTGTTCATCGCGCGGCTGCGGCTGTTCTTCTCCGTGCCCTACGCGCCGATGGTGCCCATCGTGCCGGCGCCGGCGGCGGCGCCGGTGTTCCCGCAGGCCGGCGGTGACGTGTTCGCGCGGTTCGTGGCCAACCACGCCGGCGTGTACACGGTCGGCGGCGCGCACAACGCGGCCGCCGTGGCCGCGGCCGTGCAAGCCACCTTCCCCGGCGACGTCGCGGCCCAGGAGTGGCTGGTCGAGGCGCTCGCGGTGCTGGACGCGCTGCACGCGCTGACCGCGTTCGCGCCGTCGGAGCTGCAGTTCTCGCTGATGGAGGCGCTGTACGCGCGCGGCTTCACCTCGGCCGCCAGCGTGCAGCAGCTGTCCCCCGTCGACTTCCTGCACGCGCTGGAGGGGTCGGTCGCCTACCCGTTCGCGGCGCAGATCCAGGCCGCGGCGGGCAGCTCCACCGCAGTGCCCGAGGGTCCGCCGGGGCCGTTCGGGCCGGTCAACGGCGGCGACCTCACCGACTGCGTGCCGCCGGAGCACCTCTCGCCGTTCGGCCCGGTGGCCTACCTGCACGACCTGCTGCAGGTCTGCCCCGCGAGCACCTGCGAGGACCCGCTGCACGGTGTTGAAAAGAACAATGGGGGCGCGCCGGACTCGATCGGCGCGCAGCTGGCCACCCGGCGCGGGCCGCTCGGCGACCTGCACGCGACCGCGGCCAACCTCGCCACCCCGCTGCCCGCGATCGACCTGGTGAACGAGAGCCTGGAGGCGCTCGCGGCCTCGGTCGCCGGCGGCGGCTCCGGCGCGGGCGGCGCGGTGTTCGACACCTCCGCGTCCGGGGTGGCGGGGCACTCGGTGGCGGCGCACGACGCCGGCGAGCTGTTCGCCGCGATCCCCGAACACTCGGCTCCGGACGCCGCCGGGGTGTCGGCGGCCGGGGCCGCCGCGTACGCCGCACTGGCTGCGGATGCCAGCTCCCCGCTGCTGCCGTACGACCAGCCGGTGAACACCGCGCGGGCCTATCTCGAGGCGATGGGCGGCAGCCGCTACGAGGCCATGCGCCGCTTCCGCCGCGACATCACCGAGTTCGTGCTGGACCCGGCGCCCGCGGACGAGCCGGCCGGCTTCGCGCGCCACCTCTGGCGCTACCCCGTGCGGCTGGAGCTGGCGCTGGAGTACCTGTGCCTGCTGCCGCAGGAATACGAGCTGCTCTTCGGCGCGCACGGCGGCTCGGAGGACGACCAGCTCGGTCCGTGGCTGGTCTACGGCTTCCGCTCGCGCTTCGAAAACGACATCGAGTGGACGACCGTGGTCTCCCGGGTGGACGAGCTGCTCAAGCGGCTCGGGCTGACCTACTGCGAGCTGCGGGAGCTGCAGCTCACCGGCCTCGTGCCGTTCCAGGTCCTGGTCCGCGGCGGCGACGGCACCGTAGGCCACGGCCCCATCAATCGGACCGGGCCGATCGACCGCGCCGACCACGACCACGACCCCGGCAACAGCAGGCCCGACGACGGTGGCAGCGACAACGACGGCGGGCAGGGGCGGCTACGGCTGCTGCCGGAGTGCCAGCCGTGCTGCCTCGACGACCTGCGCGTGATCTTCCTCGACGGGGACACGGTCGACCCGCGGCCCGTGGTGGCACTGTGGCGGCTCGCCCTGGTGGCGCGGCTGTTCCGCAAGCTGCGGGACCGCTGCGCCGGTGGCTTGTCGTTCCAGATGCTCGCCGACGTCGCGGCCGTGCTGCGGCTGTTCGACGAGAACGGCCTGCCCAACCCGGACTTCCCGCGCCAGCTCGCGGCCCTGCTGATGCTCGCAGAGGACTACTGCCTGGAGTTCTGCGACCGCTGCTGCGAGCTGCCGGAGGACCCCGGCCCCACCGACCGCATGCCCATCCTCGGCCTGTGGACCAGCGGCCAGGCGTTCGCCAGAGCCGTCGACCTGCTCGTCGACGCGATCGGCGACACCGCCCAGCGGTACGAGCGCGACCTGCGCGTCACGCCGGAGCTGGCCAAGCTCGTGGCCGACAACCTCGACCCGCTGTCGGCGCTGTGCGGCTTCGACCCGGACACCGCGTCCGACAGCTGGCACGCGCTGCCCACGCACACGCTGCGCTTCGCCGAGGTGCTGCTCAAGATCTACCGTTCGCCGTTCACGGTAGGCGAGGTGCTGTTCCTGTTCACCACGGCCGAGCACCTGACCGGCGACGACCCCTTCCCGCTGCAGGACCGCGGCGAGGCCGTGGTGGACCCCCTGTCATTCCCGGACTCGGGCACCGACTCGGAACCGCAAGACGACACCGGCCCGCACTCGCTGTGGATCCTGCGCGGCGCCCTGCGGTCCGTCGAACTGGACGACGGGGACGTCAAGGCCTGGACGTGGCCGCGCATCGTGGCCGCGCTGCGCACCGACCTCGGCTACCCGCCACCGGCCGGGCCCGACCCGCTGCGCGAGGTGGCGCGGCGGTTCTTCGGCGACCAGGTGCACGCGACCGCGGCCCAGCGCCGCTTCGAGGTGAACCTGCCGGCCGCGGCCACCTCGCCGGACATGTGGGCCGGCGGGCCGCCGGACGGCCCGTTCCAGTACGACCCGGTGGACGGCAAGCTCTGGACCACGCTGCCGATGCGCGACGCCGACGTGCTCGACCGGCTGCTCAACCTGCGCCCGCTCAACCACGCCGAGCGCATCGCGGTGCGCGACCTGTACTTTGCCCCGCGGGCGGCCCTCGCCCCGCTGGCGGCGTTGTTCGAGAACCCCGTGCATACCATCGAGCAGCTGATCCACACCGAGAACAGCAAGGCCCGGTTCGGGATCTTCCGCCGGGCGTTCGCGCTGGTCCACGCGCGGTGCGCGCTGATAGCCGAGCACCTCGCCGCCCACGTCAGGGACGCCACCTCCACCGACGGCGACGCGCCGGTCAGGCAGGCATGGGCCGTGCTGCGGTCGCTCTGGGCTGACGAGAACTTCGGTCTCACGCCGTGGGAGGACGACTCCGGCGCCCCACCCGACGTCACCTGGAAGCCCAAGCCCAGCGGTGGGGCGTTCGCCGCGATCCTCGGCGTGGTCGGCACGGGGCTGGTCGGCGAGTACGGCCCGCCGGCGTCCTGCGACGAAGTCGGCACGCCGCCCAGCCCGCTGCTCTGGCGCGAGATCCGCGGGCCGCTGTCCGCGTTCGGCGAGGCACGGGACGAGCGCAACGCGCCGGTGCCGACCGTGATCCCGGCGCTGCAGTTCGCGCTGACCCCCGCCCAGCAGGGGTACGTGTCGCTGCGCAACGGCATGGCGCTGCTGGACGCCACGGGCGCGCCGCTCGGCGGAGCCCAGCCGTTCGCCGTGCGCTGGACCGGCGTGCTGCTCGTCGAGAAGGGCGGCAGCTACCGGTTCCACGCGGCGACGCACGGTGAGGACGACTGCGCCTGCGAGGGCCGCTCGTGGCGGCTCACCCTGCGCCGCGGGCAGCGCTGGTGGACCGTGCTCAACAAGGACTTCGCCGGCGAGCCCGCGCCCGACCACCACTCGGGGGTGCTGCGGCTGCACCGCGGTGCGTACGAGATCACCATCGACGTGGAGCAGCGCGAGCCGACGTTCGACCGGCGCGAGGAGGTCTGCCCGCAGACCACCGGCTTCCGGTTCGCCTACGAGGGCCCGGACACCGGCGACGAGGTGGCCGTGCTCCCGTTCGACAAGCTGTTCCGGGCCACCAAGGACAGCACCCTGTGGCACGGCGTCGAACCGCTGGACGCTGCCGAATCAGACGGGGAGGCGCCGGCCGGGCAGCCCGGCGCCTGGCTCGACGGGCTGTACACGAGCACGCTGCGCGACGCCCGCCGCACCTACCAGCGGGCGTTCAAGGGCCTGCTGCTCGCGCACCGCTTCCGGCTGTCCGCGGAGATCGTGCCGGCCTACCGGCAGTCCGAGCTGGGCTACCTGCTCGCACACGGCGAGGCGTTCGCAGGCGTGACGCACCAGCGCACCGGCCCGTCGAGCTTCGGCACGCACCACGCCTGGCTGGCGCTGGACCTGCTGCCGGTGTCCGACCCGTACCCGCCGGCCGCCGTGCTGGCCCAGCCGGTGCCGCCCTACCCACCGGTGCCCGACCAGCGCAGCGACCCCAGCCGCCAGCGGTCCGCGGCCCTGTTCGACGTGTGGGAGCGGCTGTATGACTACTTCTCGCTGCGCCGCGCCTCCCGCGAGGCCCGCGACCGGCCGGCCTGGCTGCTCTTCGCCGAGGTCACCGAGCATCAGCCGGACGATCCGGTCGAGCTGCTGCGGCACATCGGCGTGGACCTGCGCTACGCGCAGCTCGTCACGTCCTATTTCGTGCCCGCGCCGGGGCCATCGCCGTACGTGCTCACCGGTGACGACTTGGCCGACGAGCGCTGGGCGACCCGCGCCTGGCAGGGCAACACCTGGCTGGACCGCCTGTGCCGGCACGTGTTCCCGCTGGCCATCGCCGCCGCCACGCCCTTCGCATGGGCCGCGGACCAGCCGGACAACGTCAACCTCACGAGCTTCCTGCAGGACGCGCTGATCGAAAACGGCGAGCCGCGCCGCTACACCGACCTGCGCGAGCTGAACGACTGCCTGCGGCTGCGGGCGCGCGAGGCGCTGCTCGCCTACCTCACCGGCATGTCGCGGGTGGCCCTGCCCTGGGGCGGGTTCGCGACCACGCCGCGGGAGCTGTCCGACCTGCTGCTGACCGACGTCGAGGCGGGGCTGTGCCTGCGCCTGTCGCGCATCGAGGACGCGGTGAGCGTGGTGCAGGCGTTCGTGCAGCGCGCGCTGCTGGGGCTGGAGCCCTCGTTCGTGGTGACCCCGGCGTTCGCCTCGGCCTGGCAGAAGCGCTTCGCGACCTTCCGCGAGTGGCAGGCCTGCGTGCGCCGCGAAGTCTACCGCGAGAACTGGATCGAGTGGGACGACCTGCGGCTCGCCCGGCGCTCCGAGGCGTTCACCATGCTGGAGCAGCGGCTCGCCGAGGACACCCTGTCGATCGCGGAGCCAGGGGGCCTGTCCTGGTGGTCGGGCCCGCGGCCGCCGTCCTACGGCTGCCTGACGCTGCTGCAGGAGGCCCAGCCGGCGGCGCTGTGGCTGGTCAACCCGCCGCCCGAGGGCCTCGGCCTGCTCGGCAGCTCCGAGCGCGCCGCCCAGCCGTCCTGGCTCGCCCCGGTCAACGGACCCGCGACTCCCCCGCCACCGCAGGACGACGACAACCCCGACGACCCTGGCGACAACCCCGACCAGCCGCCGGACGACATTCCGATCCCTCGGGTGAACCGGCCGGAGCCGGCCGTTACGGCGGACGAGGAACCGACGGCCGGCCGGCCCAGGCGTGGCCACCGGGCAACCTCGGCGGCATCCAAGCCGCGCCGCCACGAGGTCACCGCTTCAGCCGCCGCGTCGGGCCGCCGCCGGCGCAAGGCCGACGACGCCGATGCCGCGACGAGCACGGTGGCCGCTCCCGAGACGGCTTCGGCCGCTGCGGAACTGGCGGTGCCGGCCGCCGCGGCCGCGGCGACCAGCGGGCCCCTCGCGGCCGGCGACCGGCTGCCGCTGTGGTTGGAAGCCGCGATCTCGCTCGGCGCGCCGTTCATCCGGGTGGCCGCGGCCGGCATCCCGCCGGGGTCGGCCCGCTTCGCCGCCCACAGCGTGCCCGGTGGGTGCTGCGCGGACTGCGGCTGCGAGCACGAGCCGCTGGTCGACGAGTACTACTTCTGGCTCGGCGGCTCGAAGCGCTTCGTCGAGGACGACGCCGTGCAGGACGCCGAGGCCGGCGTGATCGTGTCCACCGAGCAGGACCCGGCCGACCAGACCTCCGACTGGCACCGGCCGGAGCAGCTGCCCGGGATGCTGGAGTGGCCGCCGCGCGGCACCGTGCACCTGTGGTGGTGCCGTGTGCATGCCGGGCGGTTCCAGCAGCCGCGGCACAGCACCGACGGCGTGCTGCTCGCCGAGGGCCAGACCTCGCCGGTGCTGGAGCTCAACGGCCGCACCGCCGACTCGCTGCGGTTCACCGTGCCCGGCGCGCCGGTGCCGGTGGGCTATACCGACCCGGCGTCACCCGGCTTCCGGTACGACCTGGTCACCGACTCGGCGGTCGTGCTGCCGCTGGTCGCCCCGCCGATCGCCGGACCACCGACGTTCCCCGGCGGCCTCGACGCGTACCCGTACTTCGCGTTCCACACGCCCGGGGCGCCGCTGCTGCCGCTGTCCACGTTCGCCGTCGCCATGACGGTCGCCGGCGCGTTGCGCACGCACTGCGACCTGGAGGCCGCACTCGCCTGGTACGACCTCGCCTACCGGCCGTCCCACTCCGACAACACGTGGGCCATCTGCGACGGTGGCCGTACCCCCGGCGACACGGTCCCCGGCACGCCGGACCTCCCGCCGGGCACCACCGTGCCGGTGCCTGCCGACACGCCGCCCGGCACGAACGTTCCGGGCCGCCCGCCGGGCAGCAGCGACCCTGCGCACCCGCGCAACCCCGGCCGCGACGAGGCGTGCTGTCCGTCGTCCCCGGTCGACCCCGCCACCGCGCGGCACCGGGCCGTCCTGCTCGCCTATCTGGAGACGCTGCTGCAGATCGCCGACGGCCACCTGTGCAAGGGCAGCATCGAAGCGGCGCAGCTGGCCCGCGTGGTGCTCGACGCTATGGCGCGGCTGCTCGGCCCGGCGCCGCGCCGCATCACCGCAGCGGATGCCGGCACGCCGGACACCGTGGCGCAGTTCGACGCCAGCCCGGCCCCGCTCAACCCGCGGCTGCTCGCGCTGTACGAGCGGCTGCAGGACCGGCAGGCCCTGGTCCGCCGGTGCCTGGACGGCCACCGCCTGCGCCGCGGCGCACGCCGTGACACGAATGCGTTCTGGGCCGACGCCGACCCGCGCACCGCGTGGCAGCCGGACTGCGGCTGCGACTGCGGCGACGGCTGCGGGGCGTGCTGCAGCGGGCCCTACCGCTTCACGTTCGTGGTGCAGAAGGCGCTCGAACTGGCCGCCGAGGTGCGCGCCCTGGGCGCGAACCTGCTGTCGGTGTACGAGAAGGGCGACGCCGATGCGCTCGCCGCGATCCGCGCCGGCAACGAGCGGCAGGTGGCGGAGCTCGCGATCCGCACCCGTCAGCTGCAGTGGCGCGAGGCCGACTGGAGCGTGCAGGCGCTGTACAAGACCAAGCAGGGCGCGCTCGCCCGGCTCGCGTACTACCAGCGGCTGCTGCGCAACGGCCTGAACGCCGGCGAGCTCGGCTACCAGGCCGCGACCACCGTGTCGCTCGCCTCGCGGGCCGCGGCCAACATCTCCGAGGCCATCGCGCAGGGCATCGGCATGACGCCCGACATGTGGATGGGCGTCGCCGGCATCGCCGGCACCCCG
>DASSUA010000189.1:0-2044 GCA_035707525.1 Pseudonocardiaceae bacterium | reverse complement strand
GGCGTTGCGGCCAATGTGGACAGTGAGTCCTTCGCCGGGCTCGGCGTCCTGGACGTCCCGGTCACGATGGCGCACAACGGGGTCGAGGGCGAGTCGGCGTACATGCTGCGCGGCGGCAGCCGGTTCGCCTACAGCCTGCTCGGGCAGCATGGGCGGCTCGCCCCCTTCGACGTGGCGATGCGCGGCACCGCCGGCGACGTCGCCGTGGTCCGGGGGCAGGTCGCCAAGACCCGGGCGTCGGTGGCCGCGACCGGGCCGACCGGCGCCGTCCTCAACCTCGGCCAGGTGCAGGCCGGCCAGTTCCTGTACGCGGCGCTGCACCTGTTCGGCGTGGGCACCACGATCACCGCGCTCATCGAGTCCGACGACGCCGCCGGCATGGCCACCCCGAGCACCCGGATCACGTTCGGGCCGCTCACCACGACCGGTGGCTTCTGGGGGGCGCGGGTGGCCGGGCCGCTCACCGACACCCACTACCGGCTCAACATCACCGCCATCACCGGCAGCTTCGACGTGGCCTGCCTGATCGGCATCCGATAACCCCCAAGGAGGGCACGTGGCATCGCAGATCCTGCGGGACGCCCGCATCGAGATCAACTCGGTGGTGGAGTCCGCGTACGGCAACCAGGTCAGCCTCGACCTGGCCAAGGAGGAGCAGGACGACACCGCCTTCGGCGACCAGGCCCGCCCGATGCTGGCCGGACTGGAGACCCCGCAGTTCTCGGCCGGCATCAACCAGGACTTCGCCTCCGGCGGCATCGACGGCCGGCTGTTCGCGCTGTGGTCGGCCGGCACCCCGGTCACGGTCAAGGTCCGGCCGAGCTCGGCCGCGATCGGCGCGTCCAACCCCGAGTACGTCGGCACCTTCACCCCGACCCAATACTCGCCGTTCGGCAACTCGGTCGGCGACGCCGCCAAGGCCAGCATCCGGTGGCCCTACGGCAGCGGCACCGGCATGGCCCGCAACGTCGCCTGATGCAGCTGCGGGTCACCACCGGCAACCAGCTCGGCGGCCTGGCCGACCGGTTGCGCTACGCCGGGCGCAGCGACCTGATGCGGGAGCTGCGCTCCGGCATCCGCCAGGCCACCGCACCGTTCGGGGAGGCGGTCAAGCTCGAAGCCGCCGCGACCCTGCCGGAGCGGGGCGGGTACGCCGAGACGCTCCTGCGGGCGTTACGGGTCCGCACCTCGACCCGCACCAGCGTCCGGGCGGCCGGCGTCACCATCGACGTGTCCGCGAAGGGCCGGCACAAACCGCGGCACCTGGCCGACCTCAACCGGGGCCGGCTGCGTCACCCCCGCTTCGGCGACCGCGCCTACTGGCACACGACCCGGGTGCCGGCGGGGTTCATCGACCGGCCCACCAACGAGCTACGCGACCAGGTCGCGCGCGACGTGCGCGGCGCGATCGCCAACGTCAAGGCCCGCATCATCACCCGCTGACCGAGAGGAATCGCCCACTGTGGACCCCTTCGCGTTCCGCCTGGCCGAGCAGGACGCCACCCGCTTCGAGCGGGGTGGCGACGAGTTTCTGTTCGACCCCGACCCCCTGGTCCGCGACCTGACCGCCGGCCAGCTGGAGGCCATCGAGGCGGAGCTGCCCGACACCTACAGCCTGGTCCTCATGCTGGCCGAGCTGTACCAGTCGCAGTCGGCGCGGGCGATGCGCACGGCGATGTGGGTGGCCCGGCGCGCCGCCGGCGTCGAGGAGCCCTACGCCAGCTTCGACCCGGTCGTGCTGCGCGCCCGGATGGACCGCCGGCCGAGGGCGGTGGCGGGCGACCCCCCGGTCCCCGGCTCGTCGACATCGTCGGGGCCCGACGAGTCCGCGACTGGCTCCTCGACGTCGCTCCCAGCCTGACCCGCTTCTACGGCGGCCTGCCGCTGCCGCAGCTGCGGCGCATGACCCTGATCGAGCTGTTGCGGTACGTCGAGTGGCCGGCGGAGGTGATGGTGCGTGACATCCCCGATCGGTGACCAGCAGAACATCGTGATCGTGGTGTCCGGTGAGGACGCCGGCGCCACCACCACCCTCATCCGGGCC
>DASSUA010000188.1:0-5871 GCA_035707525.1 Pseudonocardiaceae bacterium | reverse complement strand
GTCGGCGCGCTCGCCACCCGGCACATCCCGGCCGAGCTGCGCGCCCGGCTGCAGCGCAGCCTGATCCGCTCGCACGCCGCCGGCTCCGGGCCGGAGGTCGAGCGCGAGGTGGTCCGCGCCCTGCTGCTGCTCCGGCGACCTCGCCCCGCTGTCGGCGGTCGCGCTGGCGCTCACCGGCGAGGGCGAGGTGACCGACGCCGACGGCCGGCGGTGGCCGGCGGGGCGGGCGCTCGCCGAGCACGGGATCGAGCCGGTGGCGCTCGCCGAGAAGGAGGGCCTGGCGCTGATCAACGGCACCGACGGGATGCTCGGCATGCTGGTGCTCGCCGGTGCCGACCTCGGCGAGCTGCTGGACACCGCCGACCTCGCGGCCGCGATGAGCACCGAGGCCCTGCTCGGCACCGACCGGGCGTTCGCCGCCGACCTGCAGGCGCTTCGTCCGCACCCCGGCCAGGCGGTGTCCGCGGCCCGGATGTTCGCCCTGATGGCCGGGTCGCCGATCGTCGAGAGCCACCGGGGACCCGGGTGCACCCGGGTGCAGGACGCCTACTCGCTGCGCTGCGCACCCCAGGTGCACGGCGCCGCCCGCGACACCCTGGCGCACGCGATGAGCGTGGCCGACCGAGAGCTGGCGTCCACGGTGGACAACCCGGTGGTGCTGCCCGACGGTCGGGTGGAGTCCAACGGCAACTTCCACGGCGCCCCGCTCGGCTACGTCGCAGACTTCCTCGCGATCGCGGTCGCCGACGTCGCCAGCATGGCCGAGCGGCGCACCGACCGGATGCTGGACAAGGCCCGCTCGCACGGCCTGCCGCCGTTCCTGGCCGACGACCCCGGCGTCGACTCGGGCCACATGATCGCGCACTACACCCAGGCCGCGGCCGTCGCCGAGCTGCGGCGCCTGGCGGTGCCGGCCTCGGTCGACTCGATACCGACGTCCGGCATGCAGGAGGACCACGTGTCCATGGGCTGGGCCGCCGCGCGCAAGCTGCGCCGGGCGCTGGACGGCCTGGTGACCGTGCTCGCCGTCGAGCTCGCCACGGCCGCCCGCGCGCTGCAGCTGCGTTCGCCGCTTCGGCCGGCCCCGGCGACCGCGGCCGCCGTCGAGGCGCTGCGCGCGGCCGGCGTGCCCGGACCCGGCCCGGACCGCCACCTGGCCCCGGAGCTCGCAGCCGCCGAGCACGCCGTGCGCTCCGGCGCCCTGCTCGCCGCGGTCGCTCCGTTCCTTGACGGCACCGAGCCAACTTCGGTTTCCTGACGGCATCGAGCCAACTTCGCGTTGAGCCGGGCGCCGGGGTGATCCGGGGTAGTCGGTTGCCTGGTTCGGCCCTCGGTGGCCGCCCGGTGGAACGCGTGGTTGCCTGGTTCGGCCTCGGTGGCCGCCCCGGTGGAGCGCGTGGGCGTCATTCGCTCCGCTACAAGGACCAAGTGACGCCCACGCATCACCCGCCGGCGCGCCATCGTTCATTGTCGGCGTGCTCATGATCGTCGTTTGGGTGCGGTGAGCCGCGCTGAGCGCGGCTGGTGGCACCGAAACAGCGATCATGACGCCTTTCGGATCGCGCCCGGTCGCCGGTGCCCTTTCAGACCTCGTGATCATGGCTACGGAGTCCCGCCTGGGGCTGGTTCGTTACCGATGGTCACCAGCGAGGGGCGGGGTAACACGGTCTGTCACATGCTTGGGCATCGAGCTGTGATGATCGCCAAAGTGTGAGCTCACCATGCAGCTTGAGCGCGAAGGTGCATGGTGGCTTCACACTTTCGGCGATCATGGACGGAGTTGGGCCCGGCGCCGGCCGGTGACTTCGGCACTTGGGGAGCTTCAGTTGCGGTTGTGCAACTGAAGCTCCCCAAGTGCTCGTAATGGAGGGTGTCCGGGTTCATGATCGTCGTTTTGGTGCGGTGAGCCGCGTTGAGCGCGGTTGGTGGCACCGAAACGGCGATCACGACCAGGTTCCGGCGCCAACTACCGGCCGGCGACGGGGTCGTCGCACGAAGCCCAACCGCGAAAGGCTCCAGCCGAAGTTGATCACGAGGTTGACGCCGCCCGGTGGACCGGTTCGCTACGGGCGACAACCTCGTGATCGACTTCGGACACGGGGTGGAATCGATCAGGAGCTGAGGGCGGCCGGATGGCGGGCCGGCAACGGGAGGGGATCGCGAGGGGATCGCGAGGGGATCGCGAGGTGCCGCGTCGTCGCGGATCGATTCAGGTGTGTGACAGCGCCGACTATGACCGGCGTAGGTCAACCGGTTGCCGGCCCGGCTGCGCGGCATGCGCCCGTGGAGCGAGACAGCGGGACGGCTCGCAGTACGGTGCCGCTATGACCCGTCGTATCACGGGCGGCGGCCAGAGAGGAGTTGGGCTCGTGGCAAGGGAAGTTCGGGCGGCGCGCGGCGGCACGCTGACGGCGCGCTCGTGGCAGACCGAGGCCGCGTTGCGGATGCTGCACAACAACCTGGACCCGGACGTCGCCGAGCGCCCGGACGACCTGGTCGTCTACGGCGGCACCGGGCGGGCGGCCCGGGACTGGCGCAGCTTCGAGGCGATCACCAGGGAGCTGACGCTGCTCGCCGATGACGAGACGCTGCTGGTGCAGTCCGGCCGCCCGGTCGGCGTGCTGCGCACCCACGAGTGGGCGCCCCGGGTGCTGATCGCCAACTCGAACCTGGTGCCGGACTGGGCGAACTGGCCCGAGTTCCGCCGGCTCGAGGCGGCCGGGCTGACGATGTACGGCCAGATGACCGCGGGGTCGTGGATCTACATCGGCACCCAGGTCATCCTGCAGGGCACGTATGAGACGTTCGCCGCGGTCGCCGACAAGATCGCCGGCCGGGCCGGCGAGTCCCGCACCGCCGGCCGGGCCGGCGAGTCCCGCACCGCCGGCGGCACGCTGGCCGGCACGCTCACTGTTACCGCCGGTCTCGGTGGGATGGGGGGCGCCCAGCCGCTGGCGATCACGATGAACGGCGGCGTGGCGCTGGTCGTCGAGTGCGACCCGGCCCGGGTGCGGCGCCGGCTGCAGACCCGCTACCTCGACGAGCAGGCCGACGACCTGGACGACGCGGTGGCGCGGTGCGAGGCCGCCAGGCGGGAGCGGCGGGCGCTGTCGGTCGGGGTCGTCGGCAATGCCGCCGACGTGCTGCCGGAGCTGCTGCGGCGCGGGGTCGAGGTCGATGTCGTGACCGACCAGACCTCCGCCCACGATCCGCTCGCCTACCTGCCAAGGGGCGTGACGGTCGAGGAGTGGTCCGACTATGCCAGCGCCAAGCCCGACGAGTTCACCCAGCGGGCGCGCGAGTCGATGGCCGAGCACGTCGGCGCCATGGTGGGCTTCCTCGACGCCGGGGCCGAGGTGTTCGACTACGGCAACTCGATCCGCGGCGAGGCCAAGCTCGGCGGCTGCGAGCGGGCGTTCGACTTTCCCGGTTTCGTGCCGGCCTACATCCGGCCGCTGTTCTGCCAGGGCAAGGGGCCGTTCCGGTGGGCGGCGCTGTCCGGCGACCCGGCCGACATCGCCCGCACCGACAAGGCGATCCTCGAGCTTTTCGGCGACAGTGCCGCCCACGAGCCATTGCGCCGGTGGATCACACTGGCCGGCGAGCGGGTGGCGTTCCAGGGGCTGCCGGCCCGGATCTGCTGGCTCGGCTACGGCGAGCGGCACCTGGCCGGGCTGCGGTTCAACGAGCTGGTCGCCGCCGGCGAGGTGTCCGCCCCGATCGTGATCGGCCGCGACCACCTTGACTGCGGGTCGGTCGCATCGCCGTACCGGGAGACCGAGGCGATGGCCGACGGCTCCGATGCGATCGCCGACTGGCCGCTGCTCAACGCCCTGGTCAACACGGCCTCGGGCGCGTCGTGGGTGTCGATCCACCACGGCGGCGGGGTCGGCATCGGGCGGTCGATCCACGCCGGGCAGGTGTCGGTCGCCGACGGCACGGAGCTGGCCGCGGCGAAGCTGGAGCGGGTGCTCTCCAACGACCCGGCGACCGGCGTGCTGCGGCACGTCGACGCCGGCTACGAGGAGGCGAAGGCGGTGGCGGCGCGGCACGGTATGCGGGTCCCGATGGAGCCGGCGTGAGCGCGGAGGCGTACCGGACGCTGTGGCGCGAGCAGTCCGAGGTCGGCCGTGACCACCGCCGCGGCGGCTACTCCCGGCACGGGTTCGACGACTTCGACCTGGCCCTGCGGGAGTGGTTCGTCGCCGAGGCGGCCGGCCGCGGGCTCACGGTCGAGGCTGACCGCAACGGCAACCTGTGGGCCTGGCTGGGCGAGCCCGGCCGCAACGCCGTGGTGACCGGCAGCCACCTGGACTCGGTGCCCGGTGGCGGCGCGTTCGACGGCCCGCTCGGGGTGGTGTCCGCGCTGCTCGCGCTCGACACGCTGCGCGCGCGGGGCTTCCAGCCGCGGCGGCCGCTCGCGGTCGTGGTGTTCGCCGAGGAGGAGGGCGGCCGCTTCGGCGTGCCGTGCCTGGGTTCGCGGCTGCTCACCGGGGCGGTCGGCCCGGACGCCGCCCGCCGGCTGACCGACACGCACGGGGTGAGCCTCGGCGCGGCGCTGCAGCGGACCGGCATCGATCCGGAGGGGATCGGCTCCGACCCGGACGTGCTGGGCCGGATCGGCGTGTTCGTCGAGCTGCACGTCGAGCAGGGCCGGGCGATGGTCGACCTGGACGCGCCGGTCGCGGTGGCCACCACGATCCTGGCGCACGGCCGCTGGCGGCTGAGCTTCCACGGCGAGGGCAACCACGCCGGCAGCACCGCGCTCGACGACCGCCGCGACCCGATGCTGCCGGCCGCGCACACGGTCGCCGCGGCCCGGCGGGTGGCCGGCAAGGTGACAGGGGCGCGGGCAACGGTCGGCCGGCTGGAGGCGAACCCCGGCGGCACGAACGTCATCGCGTCCAGCGTGGACGTGTGGCTGGACGCCAGGGCGCCGACGGCCGCGGACACCAGGGCCGTGGTCGACGAGCTCATCGGGCACGCCGAGCACGTCGCGCAGGCCGAGGGCTGCCGGCTGGTGGTTCGGGAGGACTCGTTCGGCGACCGCGTGGTGTTCGACCCGGCGCTGCGGAACCGGCTGGCCGCCCTGCTCGGCGGCGTGCCGGCGCTGCCGACCGGGGCCGGCCACGATGCCGGCATCCTGGCCGCCCACGTGCCGAGCGCGATGCTGTTCGTGCGCAACCCGACCGGCGTGAGCCATGCCCCCGGCGAGCACGCGGAGGAGGCCGACTGCGTCGCCGGGGTCGCCGCGCTGGCCACGGTGCTGGAGCACCTCGCGTCGTGACCACGTTCTGGTGCGAGCACGCCTGGCTCGACGAGCGGGTGGTGCCCGGCGTGCTGGTGCGGGCCGACGGCGGCACGGTCGCCGAGGTGTCCGCAATGTCCAATCTGGCAATGTCCAATCTGGACAGCCCGCCGGCCGGGGCGCGGCGGCTGCCGGGGCTCGTGCTGCCGGGCCTGGCCAACGCGCACTCGCACGCGTTCCACCGTGCCTTGCGCGGCCGCACCCACGACGGCGGCGGCACGTTCTGGACCTGGCGGCAGGCCATGTACTCGCTCGCCGACCGGCTCGACCCGGACGGCTACCGCCGGCTCGCCACCGCCGTGTACGCCGAGCTGGTGCTGGCCGGCTGGACGTGCGTCGGGGAGTTCCACTACCTGCACCACGGCGCCGCCGGTGCTGGTTATGACGAGCCGAACGCGATGGCGGCGGCGCTGCGCGAGGCGGCGTGCGCGGCCGGGATCCGGCTGACTCTGCTCGACGCCTGCTACCTCGCCGGCGGGGTCGGCGACCCGGCTGCCGGCACCCAGCTGCGGTTCAGCGACGGGACCGCGCAGCGGTGGGCGCGGCGCTTCGGCGCCCTCGCC
>DASSUA010000187.1:0-6457 GCA_035707525.1 Pseudonocardiaceae bacterium | reverse complement strand
TGCCGGCGCCCCCGGCGCCCGGGCGGCGACCGGCGGCGTTGTCGTCGTCGCCAATAGCGCTGCTATTGGCTCCTCCTCCGCCTTGCCGGACGCCGCCCGGATCACCGGGTGCATCCGGCGGGGGCTCACCAACAGGCTCTTAGACGCTGAGCCGCCGCAGCCACGTTCGTCCGGTGTACCGAAACGTGCAACTTGCGTACCGAGACGGATGACACGCCGAAAGGGGTGCCGCGCCGTGTCGCGAAACGTGCAACTCACGTACTCAAACGTGCAACTCACGTACCGAAACGGACGACACGCCGAGGGGAGGGGCGCGCGACACGCCGATGGGGAGGGGGTGGGGGACACGCGGAGGGGCGGGGTTAGACGAGGGAGTTGCGCCAGGCTTGGTGGAGGGTGGCGAAGGCGCCCGTGTCGGCTATGAGGCGCTCCGGTGGGCCGTCCTCGATGATGCGGCCGCGGTCGACTACCAGGACGCGGTCGGCGATCAGCACCGTCGAGAGGCGGTGGGCGATGATCAGGGCGGTGCGGTCGGCGAGGACGGTTCGCAGGGCGCCCTGGACGGCCCGCTCCGAGGGGATGTCCATGGACGAGGTGGCCTCGTCGAGGACGAGCACGGCCGGGTCGGCGAGGAAGGCCCTGGCGAAGGCGACCAGCTGGCGCTGGCCGGCGGACAGGCGGCCGCCCCGCTTGCGGACGTCGGTGTCGTAGCCGTCGGGCAGGGCGCGGATGAACTCGTCGGCGCCCACGGCCGTCGCCGCGGCCTCGATCTCGGCCCGGGTGGCGGTCGGCTTGCCGATGGCGATGTTGTCGGCGACCGAGCCGGAGAACAGGAACGACTCCTGGGTGACCATGACGACGGCCCGGCGCAGCTCGGCGTCGGTGACCGAGCGCAGGTCGACACCGTCGAGCCGGACCGCACCCGTGACCGGGTCGTAGAACCGGGCCACGAGCTTGGCCAGGGTCGATTTGCCGGCGCCGGTCGCGCCGACCAGGGCCACCGTCTGCCCGGCGGGCACGTGCAGTGAGAACTCGGGGAGCACGATGCGTTCCGGGGCGCCGTCGTAGGCGAACGTCACGCCCTCGAACGACAGCTCGCCGCGCGGGTGCGCCGGCAGCGGGCGGGGGTGCACCGGCTCGGGCACCGACACCGGCTCGGTCAGCACCCCGGAGATCTTCTCCAGCGCCGCGACGGCGGACTGGTAGGAGTTGAGGAACATCGCGAGGTCGTCGAGCGGGTCGTAGAACCGCCGCAGGTACAGCGTGAACGCGGCCAGCGTGCCGAGCTCGAGCGTGCCGGCGCTGACCCGCCAGCCGCCGTAGGCGAGCACCGCGGCCAGCGAGACGCCGCCGACCAGGCGAAGCGTCGTCATGTACACGGCGACCAGGCGCAGCGCCGCGCGGTTGGCGCGGGCGTACTCGCCGCCCTGCCGGGCCATGATCGACTCATTGCGCTCCTGGCGGCGGAACGCCTGCACGGCGCGGATGCCGTTCATGGTCTCGACGAACTGCACGATCACCTTGGCGACCGCGGTGCGGGTGCGGCGGTAGGTGCGCTGCGAGCGGTGCCGGAACCAGTTGGTGAGCAGCAGCAACGGGACGAACCCGGCGAGTACGACGAGCGCGAGCGGCGCGTCCAGCCACAGCATCACGCCGCCGATCGTCAGTACCGACAGGCCCGAGACGAACAGGCCGTCCAACCCCATGCCGAGCATGTCGTTGAGCGAGTCCAGGTCGCTGGTCAGCCGCGAGATCATCCGGCCCGAGGTGTACTTCTCGTGGAATGCGACCGACAGGCGCTGGGCGCGCTCGAACACCAGCCGGCGCAGCTCGAGCAGGACGTCCTGCCCGATCCGGCCCGACACCTCCAGGAACACGGCGCGCAGTGCGCTGGAGGCGATGCCGCAGGCCGCGTACGCGAGCACGAAGCCGAACAGCGGCCCCGGCCGGCCGCCGATCGCGGCCGGTATGCCGACGTCGATCAGCGCGGCGATCAGCAGCGGGCCGGCTAGCGTGATCAGGTTCTCCAGAACCACCACGACCAGGGCGAACACCGCGGGCCGCAGGTGTGGGCGCAACAGCGTGCCGAGCAGGCGCCTGGAGCGCGACGCGAGCCGCAGGCCCGTTTCGTGGTCGACCTCGTCGAGGTCCTCCGCGGCGACGCCACGCCAGGCGTCGTGCTCCTCGGGCGCGTCGACCGGCCGGCGCTCGGTGTTCCCGGAGGTGCCGGGCCTGCGGTCGGACTGTTCGTCGATGACGGTCATCGGGCGCCGACCTCCTCGGGGGCTTTCAGGCTGGACAGCACGGCCCGGTACCTGTGGTCGGTGGCGAGCAGTTCGGAGTGGGTGCCGAGCGCGGCGATGCGGCCACCGGACAGCAGCGCGACCCGGTCGGCGAGCTGGACCGTCGACGGCCGGTGCGCGACGACCAGAGCGGTGACGTTGCGCAGCACCCGCCGCAGCGCGCGTTCCACCTCGGCCTCGGTGTGCACGTCGAGCGCGGACAGCGGGTCGTCGAGCACCAGCACCGCCGGCTTGCCGACGACGGCGCGGGCCAGCGCGAGGCGCTGCCGCTGGCCGCCGGAAAGCGACAGACCCTGCTCGCCGATCCGCGTCCGGACGCCCCACGGCAGCGCGTCGACGAACCCGTCGGCGTGCGCGACCTGCAGCGCCTCGGCGATGTCGTCGTCGCTGGCCCACGGCGCGCCGAGGGCCACGTTCTCCCGCACGCTCGCCGAGAACAGCACGGGGTCCTCGAAGGCGGTCGCGATCACCCGGCGCAGGTCGTGCAGCGCCAGCTCGCGGATGTCGACGCCGTCGAGCGTGATGCGGCCGGCCGTGACGTCGTAGAGCCGGGGGACGAGCGCGGTGAGCGTCGTCTTCCCGCTGCCCGTCACGCCGACGAGCGCGACGGTCTCGCCGGGCTCGACGTCGAGATCCACGCCGCGCAGGACCTCGCCCGTGGACTCCGGATAGCCGAACCGTACGCCCTCCAGCCGCAGCCGCCCGCTGGCCGGCCTGGCCAGCGCCCGCGGCCTGGCCGGCTCTCGAATCACGCTCGCCGGCTGCTGGCCGGGCCAGGCGAAGATCTCGGAGAACCGCTGGCTGGCCGATGCGGCATTGCTGGCCTCGGCGAGCAACCAGCCCATCGCGTCGATCGGCCACCTGATGAACGCCATGGTCGTCACGCCGGCGACCAGCGTGCCGATCGTCATCGAGCCGTTGGCGACCGAGAAGGCGCCGAACGCGAGCATCCCGGCCAGGGCGAGCTCCGGCAGCAGGATCAGCACCGCCCACAGCACGGCGAGGATGTGCACCTTGCGCAGCTCGGTGGTGCGCAGCACCCGCGCGTCGGCGATGAAGCGGCTGGCCAGCTGCGGCCCACGGCCGAAGGCCTTGAGCACCCGGATGCCGAGCACCGACTCCTCGACCACCGTCGCGAGGTCGCCGCCCTGGTCCTGGGCGCTCCTGGCGGCGACCTTGAACTGGCGCTCGTAGCGGTAGGAGAGCAGGACCAGCGGGACGGACGTCGTGAGCAGGATGAACCCGAACGCCGGCGCGAGCCAGAACAGGATGACGAACCCGACCGCCACGGTGATCGCGTTGACGACCAGGAAGATGCCGCCGAACGCCAGGAACCGGCGGATGATCGTCAGGTCGGACACGGCGCGCGACAGCAGCTGCCCGGACTGCCAGCGGTCGTGGAAGGCGACCGGCAGCCGCTGCAGCAGCCCGTACAGGTCCATCCGCATCCGGTGCTCGAGGCTGGTCACCGGCCCGGCCACCAGCAGCCGCCGCACCAGGATCAGCCCGGCCTCGGCGGCGCCGAGCGCGAGCACGACGACGATCAGCCAGGCCAGCTGGCGCAGGTCACCGTCGACGAGGGGGCCGTCGATGATCCGCTGGGTGACCAGCGGGATCGCCATCCCGGACAGCATCGAGACCAGGGCCGCCGCCCCGGAGGCGACCAGGAACCAGCGCACCTGCCTGGCGTAGGGGAACAGCACGCGAAGGCCGGCGAGGCCGCTGCCGCGCTCGTTGGGGTTGCCGTGGCCGGGTTCGCCGGACACGGGCTGACTGGGATCGCTCATGGCCTAACCGACGGTACGGCGAGGCACCGACAACGGCACACGAGTTTCCCGCTCTGCGGTCACCCGGGCAGCGTCATACCTGAAGCTAACTGCAGGTCAAGGTGCGTGGCTACGCGCCGGTGCCGTGGGTGGCGCTCACCGGTTGGAGCGCACGCCGAGCAGCACGTCCTCCCAGGACGGGACCATCGGGCGCTTGCCGCGCCGGTTCGGGCTGGACTCGGTGGTGCCGGTGGCCTTCTGCGGGGCCGGCTGCTGCTTGGCGGCCTCCTCGTCCCCGCGGTCGTCGACCGCCGGCTGCTCCTGCTTCGGCTCCGGCCGCTCCGCCCGTTCGACCCGCTCCCGATCAGACCGGTCCCGATCAGACCGGTCCCGATCGGAACGGTCCCGATCGGAACGGTCCCGATCGGAACGGTCCCGATCGGAACGGTCCGAACGGTCGACCCGATCGGCAGACGGCGCCCGGTCCGCGACGACGCGCTCCGGCGCGGCCCGCTCGATGCGCTCCGGCGCGGCACGCTCGATGCGCTCCGGGACGGCTCGCTCGATGCGCCTCGGCGGGTCCTCGACGCGCAGCGCCTGCTCGGCGAGCGGAGTCACCGGCCGGATCGTGCGCAGCGAGATGCCGGCCTCCGGGTCGATCAGATCCAGGGCGTGGTCGTCGAGGGTGGTGACGGTGCCGCCGTGGGCACCGGGGTGGTAGGTCCAGTGCGCGCGGTTCTCCGACCGGCCGGCCTGCCACTGCAGCTGGACGACCCACTTGCCGTCCTCGCCCTTCCAGGAGTCCCAGACCGCGCTCGAGTAGTCCTGGCCGCGCTGGGCGAACGTGGCGGCGACGACCTCGCCGAGCGTGCGCATCTCCGGGCCGTCGGCGCGGACCGGGTGGGCCCGCTGGGCCAGCTCGGCGGTGCGGGCGCGTTCGAGCAGGACCGGGTAGGCGAACCGGTCGACCTTCTCCGGCGGCATGCCGGCGGCGGCCGCGACCTGCTCGACGGACTCACCCGCTCGGATTCGGGCCTGGATCTCGCGAGGTCGCATCTGGTTCTCCAGCTCGGTCTTGTTCGGGCCGGCCCGCCCGACCCGGGGCAGCTCGCCCCTGGCCGCGGCGCGCAGCGTGTCGTCGACGGGGATGGTGAAGCGCTCGCCACGCTCGGTGCACTCGCAGACGAGCGCGCCGCAGTCATCGAGTCCGACGACTCGCAGCGCACGCATTTCCGCGGGCCTCCCGCCTGGGTTCTTGAAGCTGGTAGCTGTTCTGGCCTGGCTGTTCTAGCCACGGTAGGCGGCGGTTCGGACGGAGCCTCGCAGGCGCGCCGGACCGGGCCGCGATTGGGTCGGATCAGACCAGCCGCTCGACGACCCAGTCGATGCAACCGGTCAATGCTGCCACGTCGTCGGGTTCGATCGCGGGAAACATGCCGACACGAAGCTGGTTACGGCCGAGCTTGCGGTACGGCTCCACGTCGACGATCCCGTTCGCCCGCAGCGCCTTCGCGATGGCGGCGGCGTCCACGTCGTCGCTGAAGTCGATCGTGCCGACGACGAGCGAGCGGTGCGCCGGGTCGGCGACGAACGGCGTGGTGAACGGGCGCGCCTGGGCCCAGCCGTACAGCCGCGACGACGACTCGGTGGTGCGCCGCACGCACCAGTCCAGGCCGCCACCGGCGAGCATCCAGTCGATCTGCTCGGCGAGCAGCAGCAGGGTGGCCAGGGCCGGGGTGTTGTAGGTCTGGTCCTTGGCGGAATTGTCCAGCGCGGTGGCCAGCGACAGGAACGGCGGGATCCAGCGGTCGGCGGCGGCCAGCTCGGCCACCCGGTCCTGGGCGGCGGGCGACAGCAGCGCGAGCCAGAGCCCGCCGTCGGCGGCGAAGCTCTTCTGCGGGGCGAAGTAGTAGACGTCGAACTCGGCCGCGTCGACCGGCAGCCCGCCGGCGCCGGAGGTGGCGTCGATCAGGACCAGGGCGCCGTCGCTGCCCGCCGGCCGGCGCACCGGCAGCATGACGCCGGTCGAGGTTTCGTTGTGCGGCCACGCGAGGACGTCACAGCTCGGGTCGGCGACCGGCGCCGGTGCGGTGCCCGGTTCGGCCTCGACGACGACCGGGTCGGCCAGAAACGGCGCCCCGCCGGTCACGGCGGCGAACTTCGCCGAGAACTCGCCGCAGGTCAGGTGCAGGGCGCGCTCGCGGACCAGGCCGAACGCCGCGATGTCCCAGAACGCCGTGGCGCCGCCGTTGCCGAGCACCACCTGGTAGCCCTCGGGCAGCGAGAACAGCTCGGCGAGCCCGTCGCGGATGCGCCGGACCACGGCCCGGACCGGGGCCTGCCGGTGCGAGGTTCCCAGCAGCGCGGCGCCGCCGACGGCGACGCGCG
>DASSUA010000186.1:0-4041 GCA_035707525.1 Pseudonocardiaceae bacterium | reverse complement strand
CTAACCGTCGGCAGGGCCCCCGTTCTGGTTTCCGGCGTCGTACACGTGTGGTGGGCGGCGCCGGAAGCCGTCGCTCCGTTGCTGGGTGACCTGCACGACCTACTCGATGACAGCGAGCGCGACCGGCTCGACCGGCTGCGCAGACCCGCCGACCGGGACCGGTTCGTGGTCGGCTGCGCGCTGCTCAAGCACGCCGCCGCCGCGCAGCTCGACACCGCCCCGTCGGCCGTGCGGCTGGTGCGCCGATGTCCGGACTGCGACCGGCCGCACGGCAAGCCGACCATCCCCGGCTCCGAGGTCGAGCTGTCGCTCGCGCACTCCGGTGACCGGGTCGCCGTTGCGGTCGCCCTCGGCACGCCGGTCGGGGTGGACGTCGAGCAGGTGCTCCCCACGCTCGATCCGGCGCCGCTCGTCGGCACCGTGCTGACCGCCCGGGAGGCGGCCGCGCTCGCCGCCCTGCCCGCCGCCAGCCGCCGAACCGGGTTTCTCCACTACTGGACCCGCAAGGAGGCCGTGCTCAAGGCCACCGGCGAAGGGCTGCGCGTGTCGATGCGGCACGTCGAGGTCACCGGGCCGCTCGAGCCGCCGCGCGTGCTCGCGCTGAACCCCGGCCGGCCGGAGGAAATCGCCCTGCTCGGGCTCGACGCGGGGCACGGTCACATCGCCGCGCTCGCGGTGATCGGCCAGGCGCCGTCGCAGGTGCTCGAGCTGGACGCCGCCGCGCTGCTGCACGAGGCCGCCGGAAGCTAAAGGTCCTTGACCTCTAGTTAACTTGATGTCGGACGGTTTGCGGCATGACTGCTGCCGCCATGAAGGTCCGCTACGGGGACCTGCCCGGGCTGTTCGCCCGGATGACCGGAGACGAGAAGCACGAGTGGGCCGCCGCCTCGACGGTCGACGTGCTGTGGGTGCTGTACGACCGGGTGCTCGACGTGTCGCCGGATCGCGTCGACGATCCGGACCGCGACCGGTTCCTGCTGTCCAAGGGCCACGGCCCGATGGCGTTCTACGCGGTGCTCGCCGCCAAGGGCTTCATCGACGCGGCCCTGCTGGACGGCTGGACCGGGTTCGGCTCGCCGCTCGGCCAGCATCCCGACCGCACGCTCGTGCCCGGAGTCGAGATCGGCAGCGGCTCGCTCGGGCACGGGCTCGCCCTCGGCGTCGGCCAGGCGCTGGGGCTTCGCGCGCAGGGGCGGACCGCCCCTGCGGTCGTCGTGCTCGTCGGCGACGGCGAGCTCGACGAGGGCAGCAACCACGAGGCGATCGCCCTCGCCGGCCGGCTCGGCCTGGACCGCCTGACCGTCGTAGTGATCGACAACGCCAGCGCCAGCCTCGGCTGGCCCGGCGGCATCGCGGCCCGGTTCACGGTCGAGGGCTGGCACGCGGTCACCGTGAACGGCCGCGACCACGACGCCCTGCATCGCGCCCTCACCGCTGCTCCCGGTGGCCGGCCGCGCGCCGTCGTGGCCCGGATCGACGGGAGTGCCCGATGAACCGCACCGATCTGGCGCTGGCCGCGATGGCGACCACCATGCGCGAGGCATTCGTCGACACCGTCACCGAGGCGCTCGACCGCGATCCGCGGCTGGCCGTGGTCACCGCCGACATCTCCAGCGCGGCGTTCGAGCCGGCCCGCCGCCGGCACCCGCGCCGGGTGATCAACGTCGGCATCCGGGAGCAGGCGATGGTCGGCGTCGCCGGCGGGCTGGCTCTGACCGGCCTGCGGCCCGTCGTGCACAGCTACGCGCCGTTTCTGGTGGAGCGGCCGTTCGAGCAGATCAAGCTCGACCTCGGGCACCAGGAGGTGGGCGCGGTGCTGGTCAGCATCGGCGGCTCGTACGACGACCCGGTGTGGGGGCGCACGCACCAGGCACCGGGTGACGTCGCGCTGATCGACTCGCTGCCCGGCTGGACCGTGCACGTGCCGGGCCACCCGGCCGAGGTCGCCGCGCTGCTGCGGGCGGCACTGTCCGGGGACGACCGGGTGTACGTGCGGCTCTCGGCCCGGACCAACAGCGCCGCCCGGCCGGCCGGAACCGGGCTGGTGCGGGTGCGGGACGGGTCGGCCGGCGTGGTGGTTGCCGTCGGCCCGACGCTGGACCCCGTGCTGACGGCGGTGGCCGGGCTGGACGTGTCGGTCGGGTACCTCTCGACCGTCCGCCCGTTCGACGCTGTCGGGCTACGCAACATGGTGTCGAGGCTGCACTGCGCCACCGGCGCTGTGTCCACCGGCGCTGTGTCCACCGGCATTGTGCTCGTCGAGCCGTACCTGCGGGGCACGTCGGCGCACGAGGTCTCGCAGGCGCTGCGGGACACGCCGCACCGGCTGCTCGCGCTCGGCGTCCGCCGCGACCACGAGCTGCACGGCTACGGGACCGCGGCCGACCACGACGCCCACCACGGCCTGGATGCCGCCGGTCTCGGCCGGTCCATCCGGGGCTTCATGGCCCGGCGCCCGGGATGAGGGCCGCGCCTCAAGCGGCCTCAAGTGGCAATGGCACCGAGTCTCGACACGCCCGGCGCCATCACCACTGTGACCGCGGCCTGGCTGGTTGGGGGGCAGGACGTCAGCCGGTGCCGCGACCACTGCGGGGACTGCCCACTGCCTCCATCGGTAAACGCCGGCTCACCCGGTAGAGATCGCGAAGCACGCCGATCTCCCCGCCGTGGTGCATGACCTCGCGGTTGAGGTGCAGGACCAGCGCGGCCATCGGCTCGTCGGCGAACCCGGCGCCCCGCGGCCCCAGCGGTCGCGCCAGGCCGTCCTCGCCGAGCGCCGCGACCCCGTCGTGCCACGCGGCGTAGGCGCGCTCCAGGTAGGCGATCGCCTCCTGCGCCGTGCCTGGCAGCGGCCGGGGCACGAAGCGCTTGTCGAACATCGTCACGGCACCGCCGGCTGAGCCGGCAAGTCCGGCACCGCCGGCTGAGCCCGTCCCGAAGAACGCCTCGGCCCGGTTGCCAAGGCAGAACGCCCCGATGTGCACCATCCGCCAGGCGATCGTGGTCACCGGAGGCGGGTCCGGCTCGGGTGCGGCCGAGTCCGGCTCGAAGTCACCCGAGGCCGTGCGCCGCACGCTCCAGCAGCCCGCCACCGGCTCCCACAGGTACTCCTCGTCGGTCAACCCGGCGAGCCTTGGCCGCAGGTGGAAGTCCCAGTAGAACTCCAGCTGGCCGAGCAGCTGACGGTTCCAGTCCAGAGCCATGCCGGCAGCGTAGGGCCTCGCCGACCGTAGCCACGCCGGTCGGCCCGCGCTTACGCTCGCGAGCGTGACCGAGCCGCGCACGTCCTATCGCACCTGCCCGTTCTGCGAGGCGACCTGCGGGGTGGAGGTGGTCACCAAGGGTGACGACGTGGTGAGCGTGCGTGGCGACGCCGACGACGTGTTCAGCCGCGGCTTCATCTGCCCGAAGGCGACCGGGCTCAAGCACCTGCACGAGGACCCGGACCGGCTGCGCGTCCCGCTCGTGCGCCACAGCGGCGAGCCGCTCAGACGCCGCGGCGGCGAGCTGGTCGAGGCGAGCTGGGACGAGGCGTTCGAGGAGACCGACCGGCGGCTGCGCGCGGTCATCGAGGAGCACGGCCGCGACGCGGTCGCCGTCTACCTGGGCAACCCGAACGTGCACAACCTGTCGGCGACGCTCTACACCGTCGTGTGGCTCAAGGCGCTCGGCTCCCGCAATGTCTACAGCGCGAGCACCGTCGACCAGATGCCAAAGCAGGTCAGCGCCGGACTGATGTTCGGCAGCATGCTGTCGATCCCGGTGCCCGACGTCGACCGGACCGACCACCTGCTGATGCTCGGCGCGAACCCGCTGGTCTCCAACGGCAGCCTGCTGACCGCCCCCGACATGCGCGGACGCCTGCGCGGCCTGCGCGAGCGCGGCGGGCGGCTGGTCGTCGTCGACCCGGTGCGCACCAGGACCGCGCAGGTCGCCGACGAGCACCACTTCATCCGGCCCGGCACCGACGCGCTGCTGCTGTTCGCGATCGTGCACGTGCTGCTCGACGAGGGCCTGGCCCGGCCGGGGGCGCTCGAAGGG
>DASSUA010000185.1:0-4294 GCA_035707525.1 Pseudonocardiaceae bacterium | reverse complement strand
GCAGGCGCTTTGCGCCACCTCGAAGAGCACGACGTCGGAGCGGCCGTCATGCCCTTCGTCACGGACGGTCATTGCCTCGAAGGCCGCCAGTTCGGCGGCGAGATTGCCCGCCAGGCCGGGGGCCGTCATGGCGAACATCCGGACGGCACTGGTACGCGGCTGGCCGCTGCGGCGTGCGGGTTTGGCCGCCTTCCCATGTGCCGAGGTCACGACGTCAGGGTAGTCGGCCGCCGATCTCCATCCCGGCGTCAGCGGCGTCAGCGGCGTCAGCGGCGTCAGCGCCCGCGGGCCGGCTCGTACATTGGCCGGATGCGTCTCGAACTCGCCACCGACGTCGAGGGTGTCCGTCCTCTGGTGACGCAGTGGCGCCGGTTGGCCACCGGGCACCCGGCCGCCACGCCGTATGTGCTGCCGGAGTGGGCGCTCGCGTGGTGGTGGCACGGCCGGTCGGCCCCGGCGCAGTGGCGATGCGTGTCGGGCCACGAGCCGAACGGCGACGTCATCGGGGTGATTCCACTGCTCAGGTACGGCGCCGGGGTCGCCACCGTGAGCGGCGTGGAGCTGGCCGACTCCACCGGCGCGCTCGTGGCGCCGGAACGGATGGCCGAGCTGTGGGAGGCCACGGTGACCGCGCTGCGCCGGGACGGGGTCCGCCGCCTCGACCTGCCGTACCTGCACGGGACGGACCTGGCGGCCCTGCGCGACGGTCCGGCCGCCGTGCGCGTGACCGGTGAGGACCCCGGCGGCTACGTGCCGCTGCCCGGTTCGTGGGAGGACTACCGGCGGTCGCTGAAAGCCGAGGTCCGCAGAAAGATCGACTCCCGGCGCCGGCGGCTGGAACGCGGGTTCGGGCCGGTGCGGCTACAGGTGACGACCGAACGCGCGCACCTTGCCGAGCGGCTGTACGAGTTCTGGCGGTTCCGCGAGCGGGCGTGGCAGCTGCGCGGCAGGTACGACGAGCTCGCGGCGCCGGCCAGGGGACCGAAGCTGTCCGACTTCCTGCACTTCCTCGGCCGGCACGCGGACGGGCCGTCCGTTCCGGCCGTGGCCACCCTCACCGCCGGCGAGACCGTGGCGGCGGCCGCCGTGCTGCACGTGTGTGGCGACCGCGCCTGGTTCTACCTGTGCGCGCACGATCTGCGGCTCCGGGCGCTCGGTCCGGGAATCACCCTGCTCACCGAGTGCGTCCGGTACGCCATCGAGGCCGGCCTAACCGAGCTGGAGCTCGGCAGGGGAGACGAGCCGCACAAGTTCACCGTCGGGGCTCAGCGGCGGGTGCGGCCGAACGTGCGGGTCGACCTCTGAGGCCGCGGCGGATCACCTCGACGTAGAACTCCTCGACGCGCCGGCCCATCGTGTCGATGCCGTACCTGGCCCGAGACCACTGCCGTGCGCACTCGCGGCAGCCGTCCTGCCGCAGCACCGCTTGCAGCGCCCTGGTCGCGGCGACCACGTCCCGCGGCGGCACCAGAGCGCCGAACCGGCCACCGTCCAGCAGCTCCGGCACGCCGCCAACCGCCGTCGCCACCACCGGGACACCGGCTGCCATCGCCTCGATCACCACGCGCGGGGTCATTTCGGAGTCGGAGAGCAGCAGCATGGCGTCCAGTGCGGCGTACACCGTGGCGGTGTCGTTCACCAGCCCGGTGAAGGTGACGTCGCCGGCGATGCCCAGCCGGCCGGCCAGGCGTTCAAGCTCCTTGCGCATGCCGCCGGCGCCGACGACGAGCAGGTGCAGCCGGGTGCCCTGCACCCGGGCGGCGGCAACGACCCGCAGCACGTCGTCCGGCCGCTTCTCCGCCGACAGCCGCCCGACGTACCCCACGAGCGGCACGCCCGCAGGTACCGCGAACCGCCCGGACAGGTCGGCGACCGCGGTCGAGCGCGGCGGCACCTCGCCGTGGCGCACCCCGTTCGGCACGAACCGGACCAGGCCGCCGGGGCACCAACGGCGCATCCGCCCGGCCGCGCCGTCAGCGCACACGATCACGCCGTCGGCCGCGCGCATCGACAGCGCGTCGGCCAGCGTCTTGGCCCGATGCCACAGGGTGTCCTCAACCACGCCGTGCTGGGTGAAGACGAACCGGCACGACCTGGCCACCCGGCGGCCGGCGATACGGGTGGCGGCGGCCCAATAGTCGGCGTCGTAGCCGTGCGCGTGCACGACGTCCGGCCGCAGCGCCTTGACCGTGCGGCCGAGCTGGCGCACGGCGGCGAGCCGGCCCAGGCCGGAGGCGCTCACCACCGGTACCCCCAGGGCTCTGGCTCGGCCGGCGAACTCCGGCGAGCCGCGTTCGGCGATCGTCACCCGATGACCGTGCGCCAGCTGATGCAGCGCCAGGTCCAGCACGTGCAGGTCCGCGCCACCGCGCTCCCCCGGTGGTTCCGGTACCAGGACGTGCAGCAACGTGAGACCGCCGGTTCCGGTGGCGTTCGATCCGGCCGGCGTCACATCGGGTCCGGAAGCCAGGCGGGGCAGGCGCGGTAGCGGTCGAAGGCGGCCGCAAGTCGCTCGATGAGCGCGGCGCCAGCGCAGGTGTGGGCGGTGAACGCGCTGGACGCGACGACGCCCGCCGCGAGCCGTGCCAGCGTCCTTACGTCCACGGTGAGGTCCGGTCGGTCCGCGGCCGTCCCGGTGCCGAGCGCGAAGTCGCGGTGGTTCCAGGCGCAGAGCGGGTCGAGCACGCGGACCCGGGCCGCCGGCCCGACCGGGCACTGCGCGGCGATCCGGCCCAGCACCGCGCCAGCGTCGACGACCCGCAGCATCTTGTCGTACACGACGGCGCCGTGGACCTGCGGGCCGAGGGCCGGCCGCAGGTCGTGCCCGTCGCCGGGCGGCGACCACCACTCGATCGGCCCCGGCGGGCTCCCCGGGGTCGCTTCGGCGGCGGCGGCCAGCAGCGCGGCGGTCGCGGCGGCGTCCACCGCCACCAGCTCCCCGATCCGGCACCCGCCGGCCGGGCCCGGCCGCAGGCCGCGCGCGTAGCCGAGTGCGGCGCCGTTCCGGCCGGCCGCTACCAGCGGGGTCGCGCCGTCCGTCAGCGACGTCCAGTCCCCGGTGACCCGCCAGGACGCCAGCGGCCGACCGGCGATGGTGCGGTTCCAGAATCCGTGCAGGGCCGGCACGGCGGCGGGTGCCACCGGCCGGCACGGCGGCGCTGCGGCCGGCGCCCGCAACGGGCCGTCCAGGCGGTGCGAGCGTTCGTAGGAAACGAGCTCCCAGCCGGTCCTGCGGTGGTAGTCGACGATCGGGGTCTGCTGACCCGCCAGGGCAAGGCCCCGCTCGCGCATCCGGTTCAGCACGCGCCAGAGCAGGGCGCGCATGATCCCGCGGCCGCGGTGGCTCGGCGCGGTCGCACCGGGACCGGCCTGCCCGAGCACCGTGTGCTCGCCGAACCAGGCCACCGGCCGGGTGCTCCAGTGCAGGCAGGCGACGAGGTCCTGGCCGTCGTAGGCACCCAGCACCTCGGCACCCGCACCCCCCGGCCCAGACCAGTTGAACTCCGCGATCTCCGCCTTCACAAGGGCGACGGCCCGGTCGAGATCGCCATTGACCAGCTCAATTCTCGGCACGGTCTGCTCCCCGTTCCAGCCAGCGAACCGTCACGGTGTCCAGCCGAAGCTCCGCGGCCGTCATCGACCGGGCCACCTCAGCGACGCTGCGCGCCCCGACCACCGGCCACGCGTGGCTGCGATGCAGCGACCAGGCCAGCGCCACCGTGTCAGGGGTGGTGCCGAGGTCGGCTGCCAACGCCGTGCAGCGTCGCCGCCGGGACCGGTTCACCGGCGAGTCGAACGGATCCGGACCGCCCGGCGTGACCGGCTCCGACCTGCCGGCGAAGAAGCCACGCGCCTGCCCCGCCCAGGCCAGGAACGGCAACTGCCGGTCGACCACCAGGCCCAGCAGCTCTTCGTCCGCGTGCCGGGTGCCGGGCCACAGCGGGCTCACCGGCGTGGCCAGGCTGTGCTGGTAGCTGACCACCGGCACGTGGCCGGCCTGCCGGTAAACCGATTCGAGCTCGGCCAGCCGGGGCGCCGGCCAGTTCGACACGCCGGTGGCGGTCGCATATCCCCGCTCAACAAGGTCGAGCAGGGTCTCGGCCATGGCGCTCACCGGGCGGGCCGGGTCGTCGCGGTGCAGCATCAGGATGTCGACCGAGTCGCGACCCAACCGTCGCAACGACTCCTCGGTTTCCGCCCGCAGGGTCTCGGCTGCCAGGTCCAGGCGTCCGTCGTGGTCCGGATGGCCGATCTTGTCGATCAACCGGACAGGTGCCTCACGCAAACCGAGCCA
>DASSUA010000184.1:0-5742 GCA_035707525.1 Pseudonocardiaceae bacterium | reverse complement strand
GAACGCCGCCCGACCGGTCCGCCGACCAAGTCAGCCCTGAACCTCCTCACCTCGACGGCATGCCGGACGTCGAACCGGGGAACGCTCCATGGCCGGCTGTCATGGCGTGGCCGAACGACTCCACCCGCTCGGCAGCGGCCGCGCCACCCTGGCCGGCCGACCAGAGCTGGCGGCCGGCCTCGCCAAAGCCGCCGTTCTCACCGGTGAGCCCCTTCTCCCTGGGGCACTCCTCCCCGGAGCAGCCGTTCTCATCAGGGCCGTCTTCGCCAGCGCCGCAGTTCCCGCCTGCGAGGCCGTTCTCGGCGGAGCGACCGATCTCACCTGAGCAGCCACCGCGTCACGACGCAGGCCCCGAGCCCCATGCCCCGGTCCTGCGCTGGCCGGTGGAGTTGGTGCAGCGCATTGCCCGAGCCGCCCGGTCGATGGGCACACATCCAGCCATGGACGACGCGCATGAGCGCGTAGCCGAATCGAGTGCGCGGCGCCACCGGCCCTGGAGCGGCACCGACGTCGGCGATCTGGCAGCTGCCCAGACGCGCGGCACTCGTACCCGCACGCGTCACCAAACGGACAACTCGCGTACCGAAACGGACGACACGCCGAAGGAATGGCTGCGGGTGGGCCGGCCGGGCGGCGTTGCCGGGGTCGTCGGCTTCGCGACCGAACCGTCGGTGATGCCGACGCTAACGCGTACCGAAACGTGCAACTCGCGTACCGAAACGGACGACATGCGTACTGAAACGGACGACACGCCGGGGGGTGGGGGGTGGTGGCCGGAGTTGCCGGACGATTCGGGGCTTTGGGCGGCGGCTACGCCGGCTTTCAGCGCGGAGCATGTGCGCAGGCTCGAGCTTGAGCAGCGGGGCTGGTGATGGAGCGGGTCGCGTTTCTGGTGGACGACAGCGGGGAGCGGATCGACTGCCTGCTCAACCCGGAGACGGTCGCGGTGACCAGGCTGGCCGGCATCCGGCAGCGGGGCACCAGCCGCGGGCAGCTCACCGGCGCCGGGCTGGCCGACGACCCGTTGGTCTTCACCGGGGGTGGCAGGACCGAGATCACGCTCGACCTGCTCTTCGACGTCGAGCTGGTGGACGAGCAGGTGCGGCCCACCGACGTCCGCGCGCTCACCAGGAGGCTTTGGCTGCTGGCCGAGAACTCGGCGCAGGAGCGCGGCTCGGTGCGGCCGCCGCTGGTGCGCCTGGTGTGGGGCAAGAGCTGGAACGTTCCCGGCGTGATCGCCGCCGTCGCCGAGCGGTTCGACGCGTTCGAGTCCGACGGCACCCCGCGTCGCTCGTGGTTGCGGATGAAGCTGGTCAGGGTCGCCGAGTCCAGCGCTCAGGCGCAGGCCGCGTTCGACGACAAGCTCGCCGCCGCGCAGGCCGAGGCGGCCGCCCAACAGGTCGCCAACGCGGACCCGGACGCCGCCCCGACCGGGGCCATCCGGGCGGTCGGCGACGGGCGCAGCGACCCCGACTACTCGGGCGTCCGGTTCGACCTGCTGACCAACGACGCGCTCGGCAACCCGTTCCTGTGGCGGCTGCTCGCCAAGCACAACGAGATCAACGACCCGCTGAAGGTGCCGGCCGGCACCGTGCTGACGGTGCCTCCGGGGCTGGCGACCCAGACCGGGGGGACGCAGCCATGACGGCGACCCAGTCCAGGAGCATCGCCGCGGTAGACGTCACGGTCGACGGCGCGGCGCTGCCCGAGGAGCTGCTCAGAAGGCTCGTTTCCGTGCGGGTGTGCGCCCGGCTGGCCAACCCGACCCAGTGCGAGCTGGCATTCGCCACCTGGCGGGACAGCGCGGCCGAGCTGGACCGGGCGCCGCTGGGCGCCGCCGTCACGGTCCGGCTGGCCGGCGACCCCGGCACGCTGTTCGACGGCGAGGTCACCTGCATCGAGGTCGAGCACGAGCCGGACGGGCACGCGGTGACCCGCATTCGCGCCTACGACAAGCTGCACCGGCTGCGCAAGCGCCAGCAGCAGCGGGTGTTCACCGACCTCACCGCGCAGGACCTGGCCGGCGAGCTGACCGGCGACCTGGGCGTCGACGTCGGGGCCGACGACGCCGGGCCCAGCTGGGAGCGCGTCGTGCAGTACCGGCAGACCGACTTCGAGCTGCTCACCGAGGTCGCCGGCCGCTGCGGGCTCTACCCGACGCTGCGCGGCGGCGAGCTGCGCCTGGTCTCGCTCGCCGGAGACGGCGAGACGGTCGACCTCGAGCTCGGGACGAACCTGCTGCAGGCGCGCATCGAGGCCAACCTGGACCGGGTCAGCCGCGGCTGCACCGCCTACGGCTGGGACACCCGGACCGCGGAGGTGATCTCGGAACACGCCGGCACGCCGCGCAGCGGTCGCCAGATCCCGCTCGACCCGAACCCCGAGGACGTCGGCGTGGACGGCGAGCTGACCCTGGTCGACCAGCCGGGCCGCAGCCCGGACGAGATCGAGGCGGTGGCCCAGGCCGCGCTCGATGCCGCGGCCGGCAGGGCGGTGACGATCAGCGGGGTCGCCGAGGGCGACGCCCGGCTGCGCCCCGGCGCGACCATCGACGTGACCGGCGTGGCCGAGCGGGTGCGCGGGCGGTACGTGCTCACCGAGGTAGTGCACACGGTCGACGCGGCCGGCTACCTGACCGCGTTCGGCACCGAACCACCGCAGCGCCCGCCGGCCGCGCCGGACGGCGGCCCGTTCAACCAGATCACTCTCGGCAAGGTGACCGCGGTCGACGACCCCGACAACCTCGGCCGGGTCGAGGTCTCACTGCCGGCACACGCCGATGCCGACGTCGGCTGGCTCGGCGTCGTGTGCCCCGGCGCCGGGCGCGGCAAGGGCCTGGTGGCGCTGCCCGATGTCGACGACACCGTGCTGGTCGCGATGCCGCACGGCGGCCCGGTCGGCGGGCTCGTGCTCGGCTCGCTGTACGGCGCGGTCGAGCCGCCGGACCCGGGCGTCGAGGGCGGCAAGGTCAAGCGCTGGAACCTGCACACCGCGGACGGCCACTCGATCACGATCGACGACGCCGAGCACCGCATCCGGATCACCGACAAGACCGGCAGCCGGCTCGAGCTCGCGCCTGGCAGAGTTCTGCTGCACGCGGCGACCGACCTGACGATCCAGGCACCCGGCAAGGCAATAACCGTGCGCGCCAAGACGATTGACTTCGTGCACGCCCCCGAGCCCGAGGAGGTCGAGAGCTAAGTGGAATGGATCACGACCGACTCGCTGATCCGGTGCGGGCACGACGGCAAGATCCAGAACAAGCCGTCCCAGCAGTGGTTGCGGATCGCGCAGGACCCGGGCGACGGCGACGCCCCGTTCGTGCAGCGCGACGCCGACCCGGAGGGCCGGGAGATCACCGCCTGCCCGAACTACGGGGTCAATATCAAGCCGTGCCGCAAGACCCTCAAGGTGGCCAAGGGCTACAGCGAGTGGATCACGATCGAGGGCAGGCCGGTCGTGCTGTCGCACCTGGACGGGCTCACCGACGGCACCCCGCCGGGGACCGTGCACTACCAGGTGCGTGACCCGAAGCAAACGTTCGTGAGGGCCGACAAGTGAGCCGCGACCGGGCGTTGCGCTTCGACGGCGCCGGCTTCGACCCGACCGTCACCGGCGGCCTGGCGACGAACGCGACCGGCCGGGTCGCCATGGTCGACGGCGACGACTCGATCCGCCAGGCGATCATGCTGCTGCTCTCGACGACGCCGGGCGAGCGGCTGATGCGGCCCGCCTACGGCTCGCACCTGCACCGGCTGCTGTTCGCCATCAACGACCGGACCACGGCCGGGCTGGCGATCCACTACGTCCGCCAGGCGCTGGAACAGTGGGAGCCCCGGATCGAGATCATCGACGTCGATGCCGAGGCCGACCCCGACCTGGCCGAGCGGCTGAACATCCAGCTCACCTACCGGGTGCGGGCGAGCCTGGGCACCGAGACGCTGGCGTACCCGCTGGACCTGTCCGGCGGGTCCCGACCAACGGGGGGCACCGACCGATGACCGCACCGTACCCGGGACCGGGCGCGCTTCCCGTCCCCGAGCTGGACGACCGCACGTTCCTCGACCTGGTCGCCGAGGCCAGGCAGCGGGCGGCGCAGTCGTGCCCGACGTGGACCGACCTGTCGGTGCACGACCCCGGCATGGCGCTGATCGAGGTGTTCGCCTACCTCACCGAGGTGATGCTCTACCGGCTCAACCGGCTGCCGGAGAAGGCCTACCTGACGTTCCTGAACCTGATCGGCCTCACCAGGCACCCGCCGGCGGCGGCGTGGGTCGACCTGACGTTCTCCAGGGCGGCGGACGGCAAGGAGTCCAGCGAGCCGATCTCGATCCCGGCCGGCACCAGGGTCGCCTCCGCGCGGGGCACCGAGCAGCCCGTCGTGTTCGTCACCACCGACGCCGTCGTGCTGCCGCCGAGCCAGAACGAGATCACGATCCGGGCGCACCACTGCGAGCTGGTCGAGGCCGAGCTGATCGGTAAGGGCACCGGCCAGCCCGGCCAGCGGTTCACCGCGAGCAAGGCCCCGATCGTGCGCACCAACGAGCAGATCGACCTGCTGCTCGGTGTGCAGATCACGCCGGGCGAGCGGGTCGAGGGCACCCCTGCGCGCGAGCACGGCGGCATGGTGTTCGAGATCTGGCAGCCGGTACCGAGCTTCGCCGGCCTCACCCCCGGCGCCAAGGTGTATCTGGTCGACCGGGCGTCGGGCACCGTGACGTTCGCCCCGGCGCTGGACCTCCGCGGCGGGTCGAACGGCGCGCTACCGGCGGTGCCCGCGGCCGGCCGCGAGATCCGGCTCTGGAGCCGCACCGGCGGCGGCGCGGCCGGCAACGTCGCCGCCGGCACGCTCACCACGCTCGTCGACCGAATCGCCGGCCTGAAGGTCACCAACAACGCGCCCGCCCGCGGCGGCCGCGAGCTGGAGGACATCCAGGCGGCGATCGCCCGCGGCCCGTACGAGTTCTTCTCCCAGCAGCGCGCGCTGACCGCGCACGACTACGAGCTGCTGGCCACGGCCGGTTCGGCCGGCGTGGCCAGGGCCAAGGCGTTCACGAGGGTCACCGTCCGGCCGTTCGCGCGGCCCGGCGAGGTCGAGGTCGTGCTGGTGCCGCACGTGCCGGACCGGGCCCGCCCGGCCGGCCGGTTGCCGCTGCGTACGCTCATCGAGCACCAGGTCGAGGAGGCGCGGCTACGCACCCAGACCGACCTGGACGCGAGGCAAGCGCTCGGCACCAGCTGCATCGCCACCTGGGCCAACTACAAGGAGGTCTCGATCCGGGGCCGGGTCGTCGTGCGGCCGGAGGAGGACCCCGACGCGGTGCGTAACCGGATCAACGACCGGCTGCACCAGACGATCAGCGCGCTGCCGACCCAGCTCAACCCGTCGGGCTGGGCGTTCGGCGAGCCGCTGCGCGCCTCCAACGTCTACCGGATGCTCGAGCAGGCCGAGCCGGGGGTGCGCTACGTCGACGACATCCGGTTCGTCGTCGCGGAGGCGCCCGACGAGCAGGTCCGCACCGTCGCCGCCGACCCGTTCCAGCGCAACACCTGGTACGCCGGGGCGGGCGAGCTGCTGTTCCGGTCGACCAACCAGGGTGCCGGCTGGGAGTCGGTCGGCCGGTTCAGCGGCGAGCAGGTGCGCCGGGTGCTGCCGGCGCCGCGCCCGATCCGGCCGGGGATGATCGGCCGCCCCGGGACGATCGCACTGATCACCCGGCGCGCCGACGGCACCGGGTCCGG
>DASSUA010000183.1:0-4964 GCA_035707525.1 Pseudonocardiaceae bacterium | reverse complement strand
CGCCGGGTGACCGGGGTCGAGGTCCGCCACCCCCGCGCGGTGCGAAGGCACCTCCCCGGTCCCGCCGACTTCGCCGGCCGGCTCGATGGCCGGGAGCTGGTGGCCGTGCGGCGCCGCGGCAAGTACCTGTGGCTAGAGCTCGACGGCGGCGCGGACGCGCTGCTGGCGCACCTGGGCATGAGCGGCCAGCTGCTCGTGCAGCCCGCCGGCTCGCCCGACGAGCAGCACCTGCGGATCAGGCTGCGCCTCGACGACGGCAACGAGCTGCGGTTCGTCGACCAGCGCACGTTCGGCGGCCTTTCGGTCGAGGACCTCGCCGGTGCGAACGGCGTTACGCCCGGCGACCTCGCCGTGCCGGCGCCGGTCGCCCACATCGCGCGCGACCCGTTCGACCCCGCCTACGAGCTGGAGTCGGTCGTCGCGGCGATCCGGCGCCGCAACACCGGACTCAAGCGCGCCCTGCTCGACCAGACGGTCGTCTCCGGCATCGGCAACATCTACGCCGACGAGGCGCTGTGGCGGGCCAAGCTGCACTGGGCGAGGCCCACCGCCACCCTGGACCGGCCGGCGGCGCGCCGGGTGCTGACCGCCGCCGCCGGAGTCATGGCCAGCGCCCTCGGCGAGGGCGGCACATCGTTCGACGCGCTCTACGTCAACGTCAACGGCCAGTCCGGCTACTTCGACCGGTCGCTGGCGGTGTACGGCCGCGACGGCGAGCCGTGCCCGCGCTGCGGCTCCCCGGTGCGGCGCGACGCGTTCATGAACCGCTCGTCCTTCAGCTGCCCGCGGTGCCAGCCGCGACCACGGCGACCGCACTGGTAGCGCGGCTCGGTAAGGGCACTCGCCGGCGGCTCTGAGGGTGTGACGCGCGGGCGGCGACCGTCCTCCACGACCGTAACCGTGTGTCTAAGAGCCTGTTGGCGAACTCCCGCCGGATGCGCCCGGGCGCCGGGGGCGCCGGCAGCGGGGTTCGCCAACAGGCTCTAAGCCTGCCGCTCTCGGCGACGTCACTGGGTCACGGACATCGTTCGATGGCGGTGATCGGCTAGCTGCCGTCCGTTTTGGTCGCTTTGCCGGGGTCATGATCGTCGTTTTGGTGCCGTCAACCGCGCTCAGCGCGGCTCGCGGCACCAAAACGGTGATCATCAGCCTCCTCGGGCTCCCGAGGTCACCGGGATGTGCCGGTGTGGGTGCCGATGGCGGCCAACGAGGGGGTGGTGAGCGGGGCCGGGCGCGGCCGGTCAGATGATCGGCCGTATAGCGGTCTTGGACGGAGTGGGCCGCGTGGGGCCGGTGACGGTCCCCGGCCGGCCGCGCGGCAGTGAATCCGGCACCGATCGTGACCGTGTGCATGCGATCGGTCACCGGGTACCGGTCGGAGCTGATCCAGCGCAGGCACGTGAGCATGGCGCACTTCGCCCCGGCGATGCTGGGCGGCGTTCGTCGACCACCGGCGAAACTGGCCTGACGCCATGAGTCGATGACGTGGCTACCTGTGCGGCAGCGCGCCCGGCGTGGCAACCCGCACCCCAGCAATGATCATGAGCCATCACCACCGGCCAGCAGGAGCCGTACCGAACGACCGCTCGTCGGCCAGGTGCCGGTTCAGGAACGACAGCAGGCTGACCCCGGACCGGCCGGCCCTCGAGCGCGACGAGCACCGGTCCGAGCCCGGCGAGCCGGCCGAGCGGGCCGAGGAACAGCTCGAACAGCCGGCCCTGCCCACCAGTGCCGGCCGGGACCGTGGCTGGGCGGCCGCCCAGCCGGTCGGTTTGCCGGGACCGGCCAGCCGGGCAGCTCGCTAGGGGCGAGACCGGTGTCGTCGATGAGCGAACTGGCCGTCTTCGATGACGGGGCCAGCCCACCCAGGGCCTCGACGATCGGCGCGTACGGCAGGTGCTGGTCGCCGAGCGGCACGCGGCCACCGACGAGCACCGCGCCGCGACCGGTCACGCTCCTCACCAGTTTGGTCGAGAAGTCTTGTCTTTGCCGATGCCGGCCTCGGCGGTCAGCAGCGCGGCGTTGGGGCGGCCGGCGGTGGCGCTGCCGAGCAGGCGGTTCAGGACCGCGAGATCGTCAGTGCGCCCGACCGGCCGTCGGCAGCCGCGCAGGTCCACGTCAACTAGAGCGGCCGAAGCCGCCGCGAGATACGCCGGCTCACACCGTGGTGGTCGTCGTGGGCAGCGGCGTGGTCGTCGTAGTGGTCGGCGGTGGTGGTGGCGGGGGTGGCGGCTGAGTGGTCGTCGACCTGGTCGTCGTCGGAGGCCTTGGCCGGGGCGGCGTGGTCCGTCTGGGTGGCTTGCTCGTCGCCGGCGGCGGTGTGGTCGTGACCGGCGGTGGCGTGGTGAGCGTGGGCTCGGGCGCCAGCGCGGGGAGGGTGCTCGGCACCGGGAACGGCAGGCGGCTGGTTTCCACGACAGGTGACGAGTCACCGGAGCTCGATTCCTCGTTCGGTCCGCAGCCGAGCACACACAGCGCAACGGCCGCCGCACCGACCGCGAGCGCTCCGGTGCGGCTGAGACGCGGGTGCAACGATCTGGCTCCCCTCGACAGCACGAGGTGAAACGCTCTGCAAGCGGGCGAACGCTATCAGGACACACCGAACGAGTGAACCCCGACGCCGGGACTCGGGAACCGGCGGCCGCCGCGCCTGAGGTGAGGTGCGCGGTTGGTGACGGCCAGACGGGTACCCTCCGGCAAAGGCACCGCGGAGAGGGAACCGGGCGACGTGCATCTGAAGAGCCTGACGCTGAAGGGCTTCAAGTCCTTCGCCTCGGCGACGACGCTGCGCTTCGAACCCGGCATCACGTGCGTCGTCGGCCCGAACGGATCCGGCAAGTCCAACGTCGTCGACGCCCTGAGCTGGGTGATGGGCGAGCAGGGCGCCAAGGCCCTGCGTGGTGGCAAGATGGAGGACGTGATCTTCGCCGGCACCGCTGGCCGCGCACCGCTCGGCCGCGCCGAGGTCACGCTGACGATCGACAACAGCGACGGTGCGCTGCCGATCGACTACACCGAGGTCTCGATCACCCGGCGGATGTTCCGCGACGGCGCGGGCGAGTACGAGATCAACGGCAACAGCTGCCGGCTGCTCGACGTGCAGGAGCTGCTCAGCGACTCGGGGCTGGGCCGCGAGATGCACGTGATCGTCGGCCAGGGCCAGCTCGAACGCATCCTGCAGTCCAAGCCGGAGGACCGCAGGGCGCTCATCGAGGAGGCGGCCGGGGTCCTCAAGCACCGCCGCCGCAAGGACAAGGCGCTGCGCAAGCTCGACGCCATGCAGGCCAACCTGACCCGGCTCTCCGACCTGACCGCCGAGCTGCGCCGCCAGCTCAAGCCGCTCGGCCGGCAGGCCGAGATCGCCCGCCGGGCCGCCGCCGTGCAGTCGGAGCTGCGCGACGCCAGGCTGCGGCTGGCCGCCGACGACCTGGTGACGCTGCGCGGCGACCTCGCCCGCGACGAGGCCGGCGAGGCGCAGGCCAGGGCGCGGCGCGCGGAGCTCGATGCCGCCCTCGCGACCGCGCAGGAGCAGCAGCGGGAGCTGGAGTCGCTGGTGGCGCAGGCGGCGCCAAGACTGGCCACTGCGCAGGAGACCTGGTACCGGCTGTCGGCGACGGAGGAGCGGCTGCGCGGGACCGCCCGGCTGGCCGCCGAGCGGGAGCGGCACCTGACCACGCCGCTGGACGACCCGGTCGGCGGCCGGGATCCGGACGAGCTGGAGCGCGAGGCCGAGCACGCCGCCGAGGCCGAGGCGGAGCTGGCCGAGGTGGTCGCTACCAGCCGGGCGGCACTTTCGGCGGCCGTGCAGGGCAGGGCCGAGCTGGAGGACGCCCTCGCCGCGGCCGAGAAGCGGCACCTGGCCGCGGTGCACGCGATCGCAGACCGCCGCGAGGGGCTGGCCCGGCTCGGCGGCCAGGTCGAGGCCCTGCGCACGAAGTCGTCGGCCACCGCGGAGGAGATCGAGCGGCTGTCCGTCGCGCTCACCGAGGCGACCGAGCGGGCCAACGACGCCAGGCGCCAGTTCGATGAGCGCCAGACCGAGATCGGTGCGCTCAACGACGGCGAGGTCAACCTGGACGCCCGCCACGAGGCCGCGCTCGCCGCGCACGCCAGCGCCACCGCCCGGGTCGAGGAGCTCGCGGCCACCGAGCGCGAGACCGAGCAGGCGATCGCGCACTGGAACGCCACGGTGGAGGCGCTGTCGATCGGCCTGGCCCGAAAGGACGGCGCCGAGCTGCTGCTGGCCGCGGGCGGCGGGTTGCCGGGGCTGCTCGGCTCGGTGTCGTCGCTGCTGACCGTCGAACCCGGCCGCCAGGGCGTCGTCGCCGCCGCCCTCGGCGCCGTCGCCGACGCCGTCGCGGTGGCCTCGGTCGACGCCGGCGTGAGCGCGCTGGAGCTGCTCAAGGCCGAGGACGGTGGCCGGGCCAACCTGCTGATCGCGGCCGGCGGGGCCGGTGGGTCGCAACGCCTGCTGGCCGGCGACTGGCCGGCGCTGCCGGACGGCGCGCGCTGGGTCGTCGACATGGTGCAGGCGCCGGCGGCGCTTCGGCCCGCGCTGGTCCGCGCGCTGGACCGGGTCGCCATGGTCGAGGACCTGGCCGCGGCGCGGGCGCTGGTCGCGGCCGAGCCGGCCATCCGCGCCGTGACCAGCGACGGAGACGTCCTGGGTGCCGATTTCGGCGTCGGCGGATCGGGCCGCACCCAGTCGGTCATCGAGGTGCAGGCCGCCGTCGACGAGGCGCAGGAGCAGCTCGGCAAGGCCGAGCTGCAGATCCAGCGGCTCGCAGCGGCGCTCGCCGGGGCCAGGGCGGAGGAGCAGGCGCGCGCCGAGGACGTCGCGAACACGCTCGCCGCGCTGAACGAATCGGACGCGGCGCTCAACGCCGTCGCCGAGCAGCTGGCCCAGCTCGGGCACGCCGCTCGCGCGGCCGCCGACGAGGCCGAGCGGCTGCGGCAGCAGCGCG
>DASSUA010000182.1:0-9463 GCA_035707525.1 Pseudonocardiaceae bacterium | reverse complement strand
GCAGCCGGCGCAGCCGCACGCGCACCCGCTCGGCGAGCGCCCGCGCCGCCTTACGGGTGAACGTCAGCCCAAGCACCTGATCGGCACCGACCAGCCCGTTCGCGACCAGCCACACCACCCGCGCCGCCATCGTCTCCGTCTTGCCCGACCCCGCGCCGGCGACCACCAGGGCCGGCTCCAGCGGCGCCGCAATGACCGCCGCCTGCTCATCGGTCGGCCGCGGCAATCCGAGCGCCCCAGCCACCTCGGCCGGTGTCAGCAACCCGCGCGCGGACGTGATCGGCACGGCGGCACCCTAAGGCCGGTCCCCCGCCAACCGTCGGTGCCGCGCCGCCGAGACCGCGCCTTTGTTGCTTCGCCCCGTTTCGCCCCGCAACGAAGGTGCGCCCCCGCCTGGCCCTGTCGCTAGTGGTCGGGCGTGCCGGTTGGACGTTACTGAAGGTCACCGGGCGAGGGCCAATATCCGAGGGCCGGGCACGATCCGTCACCGGCTCAGCCGTCGAGTTCTCATGATCGCTAAAAGTGTGAGCTCACCATGCAGGACGGCCGCCAACGCGCATGGTGACCTCACACTTTCGGTGATCATGCTGTCGTTTGGGAGTGCTGGGTGCCGGTTGGCCTGGCGCCGGGGCTCCTGATCGCCGTTTTGGTGCTGTGAGCCGCGCTGAGTGCGGTCGGTGGGACCGAAACGACGATGGGTGTGGCTTTTCTGGAGGACCGTCCTCCACCGCCCCGGCCCCGGCGCCCGGCGGTGTGCCTGGCCTGTCGCTGTCAGCGGCTTGCCCGGGCCACGGGCACCGCTTGACAGCGGTGATCATGGCATGGTTGCCCTTCGTGGTCGATTGGCCGGGTCATGATCGTCGTTTTGGTGCCGTCAACCGCGCTGAGCGCGGCTCATGGCACCGAAACGGCGATCATGAGCCGCATCGGACTTCCGCGATCACCGTGATGCGCCAGTTTGGTTACCGAAGGTCACCAATACGGGGGAGGCTTCGCGTGTCCTGATTCCACCCCGTAGCGGCGGACCGCCGCGGAAGACGGCTCAGCAGAACAGGCCCAGCCGGCCACCTGACAGGCCAGCACGCGGTGCACGACCACTGAACGTGTGACCTCACCATGCCACCTGGGCGCCGACGTGCACGGCGGTCGCACACATCCGGTGATCACGAACGAAGTTAGCCGGCGGGCACGAACGTGCATGGACGGTTCGCACCCTTCCGATGATCACGAACCGAGTGTGCCAGCGCAACGGCGGCTCCACACCCTTTTCGACGATCCGAGGCGAACGCCCCCGTGAACCGATTTAGCCGTGGGCGGCAACTTCGTGGTCAACTTAAGCAGCGGGCGGAACCGAGCAGGAACGAGGGCGGCCGAACCCGTGATCACCGAAAGTGCGGGCTGACCTGCACGTTCCAGCGTGCGCCGCACGGCGAGCTCACGACGATCATGGACGCGCATCGTCGACACGCCAGCGGCAGGCGCGCGTGGGGCGTCATTCCATCCTTGTAGCGAAGCGAGTGACGCCAACGCAGCCCGCCGAGTGGCCGCGGGGACCGCTGCCGAGTGTTGATCCTCATGGGTCGCACAACCAGGCAGTGCTTAACTACGTTCGGTAATCATTGACCGGGTAGGCCGGCGTGGGCCGGCCGCGTGATCACCGAGTCACCCCCGGGCCCGGGACAACGAGGCCAGCCATCGGCCAGGGCTAGGAGGTGATCTGGCGGCCGGAGTCGGTGATGGGGCAGGAGGTGCGGGCCGGGCAGCGGTCGCAGTCGGGGTTGGCGGCCGCGGTGAAGGTCGGGCCCGCGGTCGCGCCGGCCGCGTCGCGGACGGTCGCCGCCCAGTGCTGCCGGCCGGCCGGGTCCAGCGGCGGCTGCTCGCGCACGACCGGCCGGCCGGTCCGATCGAGTTTGGACAGGTACAGCAGCGCCGCGCCGCCCGGTTCGCCGGCGACGCCGAGCTTGGTGAACGCGCCGAGCGCGGCGGCGAGCTGGTAGACGGCGAGCTGAGCGTGGCGGGTCGCGGCGTCGACCGAGATAGGCGTGCGCCCGGTCTTGAGGTCGACGACGACCGGCCGGCCCTCGCGGTCCTGCTCGACACGGTCCACCCGGCCGCGGATGCGAACCGGCGGGCGATCCCCCGTCGACGGACCATCCCCCAACGACAGACCATCGTCCATCGGCAGGCCGCCGCCCACTGGCGGGCCGCCGCCCACTGGCGGGCCGTCATCTTCGGTGGACGGCCAGCCCTGGGTGGACGGCCAACCCTCGGCGGGCAGCTCGACGTCGACCGGGTACTCGACGGCGAGCCCGGTGAGCTCGGCCCGGCTGTCCGCGAGCCAGTCGCGGAAGGCGCCGAGCATGTCGCGCACCCGGCGCTGCTCGCGACGCGAGAACCACGGAGCGCCCGCCTCGACGGCAGCCCAGGCCTGCTCGAGCGAGCGCTCGACACGCTCGGCGTCGGCGCCAGCGGCGACCGCCTCGGTGAGCGCGTGCACGAGCATGCCGGTGACGGCGGGCAGCTCGGCGGCGTCGCGCCCGCCGTGGCGCTCCAGCAGCCAGCGCAGCCCGCACGTGGCGATCAGCTCGACCGCGGACGGGGACACGGTGACCGGGTCGTCCGGCTCGCGCAGCGCGCGGTCGGTCGTCGGGGTGGCGAGGCCGGCCCAGTCGTCCGGGCTCGCTCCCGGCACGCCGTTTCGGGCCAGCCGCGCGAGCTGGGCCGCCGCCGCGCGCCGGCGCGCCGGGAGCGTGGCCGGGTCGCACACCGCCCGGCGCAGCTCTCCGACCAGCTCGGCCAGCTGCAGGCCACGGGGTGGCCGTAGCAGGGGCCTTGGCGTTGGATCGGCGGGGTCGACCGCCGGGTCGAGCTCGTCGAGGAATCTCGACGGCTGTTCCTCGTCGCCCTGCACGGCGCTGACCAGCAACGTCCGCCTGGCTCGGCTGGCGGCCACGACGAGCAGCCGGCGCTCCTCGGCCAGCAACGGCGCGGTCGCCGAAACCAGGTCGGTGTCGACGCCCGACAGCACGTCGACGAGCCGCTCGACGCCCAGCAGGCTCCCCCGCAGCCGCAGGTTGGGCCAGATGCCCTCCTGGACGCCGGGCACGGCGACGACCGTCCATTCGCGCCCGACCGCGGCGTGCGCGGTCAGCACCGCGACCGCCTCCGCAACGGGCGCCTTCGGCGCCAGCGAGTCGCCGGGGATGTGCTGTCCGGCCAGGTAGCCGGCGAACTCGGCGGCGCTGGCGCCGGGCAGCCGGTCGGAGTAGTGCGCGGCCGCGTCGAAGAGTCCGAGGACGGCGTCGAGGTCGCGGTCGGCCTGCGCGCCGGCGCTGCCGCCCCGAGCGGCCTGCGCCGACCACCGGCGCTCCAGCCCGCTGGCCTGCCAGACCCGCCAGAGCACCTCCTCGACGCCGCGGCCGGCGGCCACGGCATCCCGGGCGGCGCCGATCAGCCCGACCAGCCGGCGCAGCGGCCCGGCGGCGTCGTCGTCGAGGGCGAGCACCGGGTCGCAGTCGCGCACGGCGGCGACCAGCAGCTCGCCGGACGAGCGCTGCTCGCCGGCCGCGATCGCGATCCGGCGAAGGCCGCGGCGCAGCCGCCGCAGCGCGAGCGGGTCGGCACCGCCGACCGGGGAGCCCAGCAGCGCGACCGCGGCGTCCTCGTCGATCGAGTCCGGCCGGACCGCGGCCTGCAGCAGCGCGACGAACGGCCACACGGCCGGCTGGCGGATCAGCGGCATCTCCTCGTTGGGCACCGCGACCGGCACCCCGGCCGCGAGCAGCGCACGGCGCAGCGCGGGTAGTGATCGCACGGTCGAGCGCACCAGCACCGCCATCTGCGACCACGGCACCGCGTCGATCAGGTGCGCCCGGCGAAGCTGGTCGGCGACCCACGCCGCCTCCGCCGCGTCCGAGCGCAGCAGCCGCACCTGCACCGTCCCGCCCGCAACGGCGTGGCCATCGGTCTGCCCGGCGGCGGCTGCACCATTGGAGCCGCCGGGACCGCCGGACACCACCGTGAGCCGCCGCTGCGGCCCGGCGCCCGGCAGCCTGGCGACCAGCCGGCCCACCGCGGCCTGGATCGCCGGTGCCATCCGGTACCCGGTGCGCAGCACGGTGGTGCGCAGGCCGTCCGGATCGGCACCGGCCAGCAGCTCCGGGTCGGCGCCGCGGAAGTTGAACACCGCCTGGTCGGGGTCGCCGGCCACCACGTACTCCAGCGCGGGCTCGCCGAGCCGGGTGGCCAGCTCGACCTGCTGCGGATCCAGGTTGTGGGCGTCGTCGACGAACACGTGCCGCACCCGGCCGCGCTCCCGTTCGAGCACCGCGTCGTCGGTGTCGAACGCCAGCAGCGCCGCGGCGACCAGCTCCGCGGCGTCCAGCGCCGGGGCGGTCGCCTGCGGAGCCGCGCTGCCCACCGAGCCGCGCAGCAGCGTCACCTGCTCGTAGCTTCGGAAGAACTCCCCGGCGGCGATCCACTCCACCCGGCCGTGGCCGCGACCCAGCTCGACCAGCTCCTCGGGCCCGAGCCCGCGTTCCGCCGCGCGCAGCAGCAGCTCGCGCAGCTCGACGGCGAACGCCGGCAGCGGCAGCGCGGGCCGCAGCCGCTGCGGCCACCGCCGCCCGCCGTCGATGTCCAGCTCACCCGCGAGCAGCTCGCGCACGACCGAGTCCTGCTCGGGACCGGACAGCAGCCGCGGCGGCGGGTCGCCGTTGAGCGTCGCCTGCAGCCGCAGCACCGCGAACGCGTACGAGTGGACCGAACGCACGAGCGGCTCGCGCACGGTCCGCAGCAGCCCGGGCGCGCTCGCGCCGCCGTCGGCGGACAGCTCGGTCAACCGCTCGGTGATGCGCTCGCGGAGATCCTGCGCGGCCCGCCGGCTGGGGGTCAGTACCAGCACCTGCTCGGGGTCGACCTCATGATCGAGGATCCGCCGCACCACGGCCTCGACCAGCAGCGTGGTCTTGCCGGTCCCGGGGCCGCCGAGCACTCGAAGGAACCCACCGTCGTGGTCGAGCACGCGCAACCCGGCCTCGTCCCAGCGCAGCCGCCGGCGCGGGGGCGCCTTCGGCCGGACGAGCACGGGTGCCGCTTTCATGCCGACGATGCAACCACGCCACCCCGACAGCCGGCGGTTGCCCCGCCGTCGCCCGGAGCTGACTGTCCACGGCGAACAATCAACGGCGAACAATGGGCGCATGGACGAGCAGACCGTGGAGCGGGTGCGCGAGGTGGTGGCGGCGATCCCGCCCGGCAGCGTGCTGGCCTACGGCGACGTGGCCGCCCGCGCCGGGTTGCGGTCGGCGCGGCTGGTCGGCCGCATCATGGCCGAGGACAGCGCCGACCTGCCGTGGCACCGGGTGCTGCGGGCCGACGGCACGCCGGCGCCGCACATCGCCCGCGAGCAGCTCGCCCGGCTGCGGACCGAGGGCGTGCTCGCGGTCGACGGCCGGATCTCGATGGCCCGCTACCGGGCGGATTGACGGCCGCAGCTCGGTGTCGGCCGCGGTGCAGTGGGGCACGGCTGGGCTGCACGGTGGCGAGCCGGCCCACCTGGAAGTCCTCGATCGCCTCGATGATCTCGGCGCGCGTGTTCATCACGAACGGCCCGTAGCGGGCGACCGGCTCGCGGATCGGCAGGCCGCCGAGCACGAGCACGTCCCAGGCCGGGGTCGCCGCCGGCTGCGAATCCGCCGCCCGCAGGGTGACGGCGTCGCCGGGGCCGAGCACCGCGAGCCGGCCCTCCGGCGGCGGCTGGTCCTGCACCCCAACCGTGCCGCGCCCGCCGAGCGCGTAGATCACCCCAGTGCCACTTGGGGAGCTCTGGTTGCACTGGCGGAACTGGAGCTCCCCAAGTGCCGGGGCTACCGCCGGCGAGGGGCCGCAGCTGTTCCTGCGCCACGCCGAACGCCGCGCAGACGCGGTGCGGCGGCGGCGCGGCGGTCACGACCGAGCACCGTACCCCCGCGCCGCCCAGCCGGGAGGCGCAACGGCGCGCCGGTGAGGCGTCAGTACGTCGGCAGCGACGGGTCCACGTCACGGGCCCAGCCGACGACCCCGCTGCCGACGTGCACGGCGTCGGCGAAGCCGGCCTTGTGCAGGGCGGCGAGCGCCTCGGCCGAGCGGATGCCGGTCTTGCAGTGCAGCACGATCTGCTTGTCCTGGGGCAGCTCGGCGAGTGCCTCGCCGGACAGGATGCGGTCCTTGGGGATCAGCACCGAGCCGGGGATCTTGACGATCTCGTACTCGTGCGGCTCGCGCACGTCGACCAGCATGAACCGCTCGCCCCGGTCGAGCTTGTGCTTCAGCTCCGTCGGGGAGATCGTGGCGCCGGCCGCGGCCTGGCTGGCCTCGTCGGACGCCACGCCGCAGAATGCCTCGTAGTCGATCAGCTCGTTGACCGGCTCCGCGGTCGGGTCCTTGCGCACCCGGATCGTCCGGTAGGTCATCTCCAGGGCGTCATAGACCATCAGCCGGCCAAGCAGCGGCTCGCCGATGCCGGTGATCAGCTTGATCGCCTCGGTCACCATGATCGAGCCGATCGACGCGCACAGCACGCCCAGCACGCCGCCCTCGGCGCACGAGGGAACCATGCCGGGCGGCGGCGGCTCCGGGTAGAGGTCGCGGTACTGCGGCCCGCGGTCGGCCCAGAACACGCTGACCTGGCCCTCGAACCGGAAGATCGAGCCCCACACGTACGGCATGCCGAGCAGCACGCACGCGTCGTTGACCAGGTACCGGGTGGCGAAGTTGTCGGTGCCGTCGACGACCAGGTCGTAGCCGCGGAAGATGTCCAGCACGTTCGAGCTGTCCAGCCGCACCTGGTGCAGGTTGACCTTGACGAACGGGTTGACCTCGCGGATTGCGTCGCGCGCCGACTCGCTCTTGGGCCGGCCGATGTCGGACTGGCCGTGGATGATCTGGCGCTGCAGGTTCGACTCGTCGACGACGTCGAAGTCGATGACCCCGAGGGTGCCGACGCCGGCCGCCGCCAGGTAGAGCAGCGCCGGGCTGCCCAGCCCGCCGGCCCCGACCACGAGCACCTTCGCGTTCTTGAGCCGCTTCTGGCCGACCATGCCGACATCGGGAATGATCAGATGCCGGCTGTAGCGGGCGACCTCCGCCTTGGTCAGCCCGGCGGCCGGCTCGACGAGTGGTGGTAGCGGCATGAGCCGTGCTCCTTAGTTAGCTTGCGATCCCCCACTCCCAACGCCGGCCCGGTCGGGCTTCTTCCCAGGTAGCGGCCCGGTCAGCCGGGAGTCGGGTAGGGCCAGGGGTTGGGCTGGCAGGTCCTGCCGTCCGCGATGACATTGTCGGTGCCAAGCGCCGCGAGGTAGTCGTTGGACACTCCCCACGTCTGCTGCATCATGATCGGCGCCAGGCCGCCCGGCTCGCCGCAACCCTTGTGGCTGAACCCGAGCGCGTGCCCCACCTCGTGGTTGACCACGTACTGCTGGTAGGCGATCACGTTGCCCTGGAACGCGACCGCGCCCCGCTCCCAGCGCGCGGTGTTGAGCACGACCCGCCCGCCGCGCCAGCACGAGGCGTCGAACGGGATCCGGAAGCCGCAGATCTGCCTGGCCGTCTGCTGCGAGGCCAGGGTGATCCGGATGTCCGGATCGCCGGTGTCGACGCGCTGGAAGGCGTACTTGCCGCTGCCGATCCAGCTCTTCGGGTTGGCCAGCGTCGTGTCCACGATGTGCGCGAGGCCCTCGGGGCCGCCAGGCAGCACGATGCCGGTCTCCAGCTCGACGCTGTAGGTGAACAGCTCGCCGGCGCCGAGCCGGGGGCCGCTGCCCGGCACGACCGCCCAGGTGCCGGGGCCGGACTCGGTGAACACACCGCCCACCGGCAGCTCGGCCGACAGCTTGGCCTCGGCGAACTTCGGCGCGTCCGGGTTCGGCACCAGCGGAGTTGGCGCCGGCTCCGCTGTCGCCGGCGGTAGGCCGGTGCTCTGCGGCGCACCCGCGGTGCCGATCTCGATATCCGTCCCGGGCACCGGCAGCCGGCCGGCGTTGAACATGCCCAGGGCGCTCAGCACGATCAGCACCGGCAGCGCGTAGACCCGCCAGCCGTAGCTGCGCAGGAAGCCGCGGAAACCGCGCGCGACCGGTGGGCGCCGCCGGCGCAGCCGGGTGGCCGGGTCCCAGGAGGCGCGCAGGGGCTCGTCGCCGCTGGGGCCGTCCGGCCGGTATCGCGGGTCGGGCTCGGGCCGGTGTGGCGGGTCGGGCCGATATGACGGATCGGGCCGGTGTGGCGGATCGGGCCGGTATGGCGGATCGGGCCGGTGTGGCGGATCGGGCCTGCCGGCGGGTGGCGAACGGTGCGGGCCGGCCGCGCGAACCGGCGTGGTCGGTTCGCGGTCGTCCCGCTGCTGCGACCAGTTCACCGCAACAGGGTAACGAGAGCTTTGTTCACCACTGACCGGTGTCGGCCGCGGCCAGCATCCCGAGCGTCGCCCTCGCCACCTGCTCCGGGCACTCCATCTGGGGAACGTGCCCGCAGTCCGGCAGCACCAGCAGCCTGCCGTTGCGCAGCAGGCTCGCCGTACGAGCCGCCTTCCGGACGCTGACCAGCTTGTCGTCGGCGCCCCAGACGACCAGCGTCGGCACGCCCACCCGCGCGGCAACCGTCCACAGCGACGCCGGCTTGCGGGCGAGCCAGGCACGGATCAGCCCCACGGTCGAGCGGTCGAGCGCGCGCCGCGCCCATGGCATGCCCCGGCGCGCGGTGAACTCGGCCTCCGTGGCGGCCAGCCGCTGCGGCGGGATCAGGTGCGGCTGGGCAAAGCACAGCCGGATCAGCTGCAGCGTGCGCTCGCGGTCACTCAGCGCGGCGAGCGCCCGCCGCGCCGGGCGGCCGACCACCGGCAGGAACGCCAGCACGATCCTCGGGTCCGCCATCCGGTCCAGCGACGGCCGCAGGTCGGGCATCGCCGGCGCGACCAGGGTCAGCGACCGCACCAGCTCAGGCCGCTCGGCGGCGATCATCATCGAGATCGCGCCGCCCATCGAGTTGCCGAACAGGTGCACCGGCCCGCGCCCGATCGCCTCCAGGTAGCCGATCACCGCCTCCGCATGCGAACGCAGCGTGAAGTCGTACGTGCGCGGCGGCTGGGTGTGCCCGAACCCCGGCAGGTCGACCAGCAGCCCGTTCATCCGCACCGACAGCAACGCGGCCAGGTCGGTCCAGTTCGTCGACGAGCCGCCGAGGCCGTGGACGAACAGCCCGGTCTCCTCGGCCGGTCCGGGTACCTCGCGCACGTGCAGCGGCACCGGGCCCGCCGTCGACACCCTTCCCGGCCAGGACGCCAGCTCGTGGTCCAGTGGCGGCAGCTCGCCGTCGTAGGTCGGGAGGCCGGCTTCGTGCCACGCCGGTAGTCGAGGGATCTCCGAATCGGTCGTCACCCAATCAAGGATGCAATATCAGGACGCGCTCCGCTCGCGACTGGCTGTAGCCG
>DASSUA010000181.1:0-2114 GCA_035707525.1 Pseudonocardiaceae bacterium | reverse complement strand
TCCCGAGGCCGGCGGGTCGGAACGCTATGTCGAGCAACTGGCGCACGGGCTGGCCGCCCAGGGGTACCAGGTCAGCGTGCACTGCGCCGGCCACAGTGGAGCGACGCCGGTCGAGCAGCGCGATGGGGTCCGTTTTGTCCGTCGCGGTGGCCGCCTCACCGTCTATGCGCACGGGCTGGCCGCGGTGGCGCGCCAGCGCCCCGACATCGTCGTTGACGTGCAGAACCACGTGCCGTTCTTCAGCATGCTGGCGCACCGGCGGGTGGTCGTGGTGGTGCACCATGTCGGCCGTGACCAGTGGGCGGTCACCTTTGGCAAGGTGGTCAGCCACATCGGCTGGTGGATCGAGTCGTGGCTGACGCCCAGGCTGTACCGCCGGGCCCGCTACGTCGCCGTCTCCGGCGCCACCCGCGACGATCTGGTAGGCCTTGGCATCGACGCGGAACGGATCGACATCGTGCACAACGTCGCCGATCCGTCCCCGGTCGCCTTAGGGCTGGTTGCCCGCACGCCTCGCCCGACGATCTGCGTGCTGGCCCGGCTGATGCCGCACAAGCAGGTGGACCACGCGATCGAGGTGCTGGCCAGGCTGGCCGGCGACCATCCGGACCTGCGGCTGCGCATCGTCGGTGAGGGGCCGGTGCGGGCCGGCCTCGCCACCCGAGCCGCCGAACTAGGACTGGCCGATCGGATCGACTTTCTTGGCTGGCTGGATGAGCCGGCCAAGCACCGCCTTCTCGCGGAGTCCTGGCTGCTGCTGTGCCCGTCGCTGAAGGAGGGCTGGGGCCGGGTCGTGATGGAGGCAGCCGTTCACGGGGTGCCGACGGTCGCGTACCGGCACGCGGGCGGCCTGGCCGAGTCGGTACGCCACGGCGAGACCGGCCTGCTCGCCGGTGACCTGGATGAGCTGGCCAAACACTGCGGCTGGCTGCTCGACCACGAGGCCGAACGGGCCTCGCTCGGGCGGGCGGCCCGCGAGTACGCCGCGACGTTCAGCCTTGACCGAACCCTTGCCGAGTTCGGCGCCGTACTGGCTCGGGTCTCAACGGACGGCCGGGCCGCTAACGGTTGATCTCCTGGCGGACCGTTGACAGCAGATGACCTAGCGGCCGTAGTTCGGTGGCGGCTTGGCGTCGGTACCGAGCTCACTGGTGAACTCAGTCTCGCTCTTCGGGATGTCGCTCGACTCCGACTGGTTGATCATCACGACCATGCCGAACGCGAATATCACGGCCAGCACAATCCCGACCAGCGCGCCCACCAGAATGCTGAGGCCGTTCCGCATCGTCGCTCCCTTCGATGTCGGGGACCTTAACACCCGTTCCGCTGCGGCGCCTTCCTCCAAACGCCTGCGATCTTTCGACGGCCCAGGGCGCGAGCAGGGCGCCGGCCAGGACGAGCAGGGCCGCGAGGTCGGCGACCAGCACCGGAGCGGCCGGGGGCGCCGGCGCGTCCACCTCGGCAACCGGTCCCGGTATGCGATAGAGCGACAGCGCCGGTCCAGTGTGGACGAGTATCAACCGGTCCAGCAGCCCGTCCGGCAGCGGGCCGCCGACACCGTGCTGGACCGCCACCCAGCCCACCCCGATGGCGCCGAGATCAGCTGCGCCGCCTCGGTCGAGCTCGGCGGCGACCGCGGCGGCGCGCGGGTCCTCGCCGCCCAGCGGTCGGTCGGCCACCCAGAGCTGGTCGCCGAGGACCACCTCGCCGGGGAAGTATCGCGGGGCCGGGTCGAGCACGATCCGACCATCGTTCCAGGGAAAGTCGCGGTACGGCGTGAAGGGCAGCACGGCCACCGCGCCGTGCTCCGGTTCGGTGGCGAGGATGTCGCGTACGGCTGCCCAGCCGGGCGGGTACGCCACCGGCCGCAGGCGGCCGAAGCCGGCCAGGGCCAGGTCGGGCACCACCGCCACGGGCAGTGCCACGGCCAGCAGGCCGAAGGCGGCCAGCACTCCGCGGTCGACGGCCCTGCGCTCCAGCGCCCCGGCGATCCGCGCCACGCCCGAGCCGAACGCCAGCGCGCATGCCAGCACCCACGGCGCGAGCCACTTCTGGGCATCGCGCAGCAGCACGGCGCCGGTCAGCTCTGTCACCGCCGAACGGAGCAGGCCGGC
>DASSUA010000180.1:0-2666 GCA_035707525.1 Pseudonocardiaceae bacterium | reverse complement strand
GCTGCCGGTCTCGGCGAGCGGCAAGCTGGACCGGTCCGCGCTGCCGGCACCGCCGACCGACCGGCCGGAGGTCGCCACCGGGTACCGGCCGCCCCTCGGGGAGCGCGAGACGCTGCTCGCCGCGTTGTGGTCGCAACTGCTCGGCGTCGAGCGCGTCGGCCGCGACGACAGCTTCTTCGAGCTCGGCGGCGACTCCATCCTGGGAATCCGGATGATCGCCCGCGCGCGGCGGGCCGGCGTCGAGCTCACCGTGCCACAGCTGTTCCGCCATCAGACGATCGCCGCCCTGGCCGCGCTGGCCGCACCCGAACCGGTCGCGGCACCACCGGCCGTACCCGTCGACTCGACGTCCCGGTTCCCGCTCACCCCGCTGCAACGGGAGATGCTGCGCGAGGCGGCGAGCGCGCCCGGCCGCGGGCTGTACGTCGTGCCGGCCGAGGCCGTCGTCGACGGGAACCTCGACCCCGACGCACTGCGCGCCGCGTTCACCCGGCTCGCGGCGCACCACCCGATCCTGCGCACCTCGGTCGACCCGGTGTCGCACACGGTGCACGCGCGGGCGGAGCCGGTGTTCCGGGTCGAGGACTGGCGCGAGGTCCCGGACGCCGAGCAGCGGCGCCGCCGCCGTGAGCTCATCGAGCAGGAGTGGCGCGACGGCTTCGACCCCGGCACGGCGCCGCTGTCGCGGCTGTCGGTGGTGCGCCTGGGCGAGCGGCGGCACAGCCTGCTGTGGACCAGGCACAACGTGCTGCTCGACGGGTGGAGCTTCGCGCGCCTGTTCGACGACCTGCTGCGGCTGCACGCCGCCCTGCGCGACGGCACCCCGCAGCCGGCGCTTGTCGAGCCGGCACCGTTCGCCGGGTACGTCGACTGGCTCGCCCGGCACGCCGACCGGGCCGCCACCCAGCTCGACGGCGGGCTGCTCGGCGGGCGGCCGAAGCGGCTGTTCGAACCGGAGGCCGGGCCGGCGGCCGGCCCGTACCGTGAGCTGCGGATGCCGCTGCCGGCGCACGTCGAGCCCTTCGTGCACCGGCAACGGCTGACGCTGTCCACCGTCCTGGAGGCGGCCTGGGCCATCGTGCTGGCGCGCCGCACCGGCAGCCAGGACGTGCGGTTCGGGCTGGTGTTCTCCACCCGCCCGGCCGAGCTGCCCGGGATCGAGAGCGCGGTCGGCCTGCTGATCAACACGTTGCCGTCGGCGGTGCGGGTGCCGGCCGGCACGCCGGTGCTCGGCTGGCTGCACGAGCTGCGCGAGCGCGCCGTTCGGATGCAGGAGCTGTCGGCGGCGAGCCTGCCGGTGCTGCGGCAGCGGCACGGACCGCTGTGGGACACGCTGCTGCTGCTGCACAACTACCCGCACGGCTTCGACGGCACCCTGCCCGGCGACCTCACGCTCGTCGACACGCAGGGGTTTTCGCAGGTGGGCGCCGCGGTCACGGTGTCGGTCGACCCGCGGCCGCTGCGCCTGGCCATGCTGTTCGACCCGGACCGCGCCACCGAGGCGGCGGTGCGCGGCCTGGGCACCGACCTCGCGGCCGCGCTCGCCGCCATGGTGGCCGATCCCGACCGGCCGGTCGGCGAGGTGCTGCGGTGAGCACCGTGCGGCGACAGCGAGTGAGCATCGCAGGGCCGCCAGGCCCGAGGAGCGGAGCGAGCGCGGAGCCGAACCAATGAGCACCGGCACGAGCGAGACGCGGATCGACCGGCGGCTGGTCGTGCTCGGCGCCGTGATCGCGGTCGGCACGTTCTCGGCGGCGCTGGACGCCACGATCGTGTCCGTGGCGCTCGCTGGCATGAGCGAGCAGTTCGGCGTGCCGGTCTCGACGATCCAGTGGGTCATCTCCGGTTACCTGCTCGGCATCGCCACCGCCATCCCGATCACCGGTTGGGCCGTCGACCGGTTCGGCGCGAAGACCATGTGGCTGATCACGCTCGGGGTGTTCGTCAGCGCGTCGGTGCTGTGCGGCCTGGCCTGGTCGGTCGGCTCGCTGATCGCCTTCCGCGTGCTGCAGGGGCTCGGGGCCGGCATGATCGTGCCGATCGCCCAGATCCTGCTCGCCCGCGAGGCCGGTCCGGCCAGGGTGGGCCGGCTGATGGCGATGGTGACGATCCCGACCCAGCTGGCCGCGGTGTTCGGGCCGACCATCGGCGGTCTGCTCGTCGACACCGTCGGCTGGCGTTGGATCTTCTTCATCAACGTGCCGATCTGCCTGACCGCCGGCGCGCTGGCGTGGCGGCTGCTGCAGGCCGACGCCGGGCAGGCGCAGCGGCGGCTCGACGTCGTCGGGTTGCTGCTGCTCTCGCCAGGACTGGCGCTGCTGGTGTTCGGGCTGTCCCAGCTCGCGCACTCGGCAGGGGCCGCCGGGGTGCTGCTGCCGCTGGTCGCGGCGCTGGTCCTGCTGGCGGCGTTCGTCGGGCACGCGCTGCGCCCCGCGACCGCCAGCCCGCTCGTCGACGTGAGGTTGTTCGGCGTCCGGTGGTTCTGCGTGCTCGCGGCGCTCATGGTGGTCGGCGGCGCGATCCTGTACGGCGCGCTGTTCCTGTTCCCGCTGTACTTCCAGCAGGCGCGCGGGCACACCGCGCTGCAGGCCGGCCTGGAGATGGCTCCGCACGGCGTGGGCATGGTGCTCATGCTGTTCTTCGGCGGCGCGCTCGCCGACCGTTTC
>DASSUA010000179.1:0-2156 GCA_035707525.1 Pseudonocardiaceae bacterium | reverse complement strand
CGCGGAGCGGCCGAGCACGGCCAGGCAGAGCGGCTGGATCTCCTCGGGCAGGCCGTCCCGGAGCACCCGCAGCGGGTCCTCCTTCTGCGCCAGCACGAGCACCCGCTTGCCGTGCGCGAGCAGGTGGCAGATGAGGTTGCGAATGGTGTGCGTCTTACCGGTGCCCGGCGGGCCCTGCACGGCCACGCCGCGGTGCTCGGCCAGGCGCCGGGCGATCGACTCCTGCGCGTCGTTGGTGGGCATCGGCATGAGCAGGCGGTCGCCGGTGCGCTGCCACTCCTGCGCCGCGTCGTCGGGCAGGCGCAGCCGGCTCGGCTCGTGCACCAGCACGCTGGCCAGCGCCCCGACCGACGCCGCCGGGTCGCTGGCGAGCAGGTCGCGCATCTGCTCCAGGAAGCGGCGGACCATCCGCTGGCGCGGCCGGACGAACAGCACGCTGGTATCCACAATGGAGGGTGGTGCTGGGTCACCCGGCGCTGGATCGCCCAATGCTGGGTCGCGCAGCACCGGATCGAAGCCGAGCCGGCGCAGCGCCCGCTCGGCGAAGTCCCGCCGCTCCTGCGCGTCCCACGGGTCCACCTCGACCTGGCCGCCGGTGCCGCCCAGCTCCAGCAGGTCGGCGATGCGCCGGTCGTCCACTCCGGACAGTGCGTCCACCTGCAGCCGGGGCGGGCCCTGCGGCGCTACGCTGACGACGGTGGCCTCGGCGTCGTACTCGATCGCCACCGGCGTGGCCAGCAGCGGGTAGCGAATCCACTCGGTGCCGTTCGTTCCGGATGGCGGCCGGGCGTCGAGCACCGCGTGACCCCACACCAGCTCCAGCCGCGCGGCGTCGATGTCGAGCCGGTAGCGCAGGTCGTAGAGGCGGTCGTGCAGGCGCCGGGTGGCGTCGGCCGCGGTCGCCTCGGCCGCCCAGGGCTGCCACGCGTGCTCCAGCCATCCGGTGAACTCGTCCACCGTCTCCGCCGGCGGGGCGGGCTCGTCCACGAGCCGGGGCGGCTGGCTGAACGACAGGTCCCACATCAGGTGGCGGACCAGGCCGGCCGGGATGACCGGCGGTGTGGGCGAGGCCGGCCGGCCAACCCGCAACCAGCTGCCACCGGGCCGCCGCGGCCCGACCTCGCACGCCGGGTGGCCGGGCAGTTCCGCCTGCCACAGCGCGTCGGCGGCCGGCACGCTGCGGGCGGGCTTCTCCAGCATCGCCCGCACGGCCAGCAAATACTCGACCAGGGAGAGGGCGCGGTCACGGACCACGGACGCCGACTCGGCGGGACCGTCGGTGCTGGGCGCGGTCGATGAGTTCATACCCCTAGCACGGTAACCGGACGGCGCTCGCCCCGCCGGGCAAGCTCCTCAAGACCGTCAGCCTCCTCATACCGTCAGCCGGAGGATGCGGTCGTCGTCGCGAGCTGGCGAGCCCCGACCGTCCCGATTGGAGGTGAGCACCCATAGCGCGCCATCCGGGGCGACCGCGACGTGCCGCAGCCGGCCGTACACCCCGACCAGCAGGGCTTGGGCCGAACCGCCGCTGAGGTCCACCCGGTACAGCCGTTGGCCGCGCAGGCAGGCGACGTACACCCAGTCGCCGGACACGGCGATCCCGCTCGGGGACGCCTCGCCCGTGGCCCAGGTGGCCAGCGGTGCGACGAACCGGTCGTCGTCGGACGGGCCTTCCACGACCGGCCACCCGTAGTTGCCCCCGGGCCGGATCAGGTTCAGCTCGTCGTAACGGTTCTGGCCGAACTCGGCGGCGAACAGCCTTCCCTGCCCATCCCAGGCCAATCCCTGCACGTTGCGGTGCCCGTAGCTGTAGACCGGCGAGCCATCGTACGGGTTGCCGGGCGCGGGCCGGCCGTCCGGCGTGATCCGCAGGATCTTCCCGGCCAGGGAAGCGCGGTCCTGGGCCCGGTCCCGCTCGCCCGCGTCCCCGGTGCCGACGTAGAGCATGCCGTCCGGCCCGAACGCGATCCGGCCGCCGTTGTGGTTGCGGGCCGCCGGCAGGCCGGTCAGGATCGGCTCGGGCGGCCCGCCGAGGCGCAGCCGGGCGATCCGGTTGTCCGACTCGGCGGTGTAGTAGACATAGACCCAACCGTCCTGGGCGTACGACGGCGAGACCGCGATGCCGAGCAGCCCACCCTCCCCGCGCGGGCGTACCT
>DASSUA010000178.1:0-2192 GCA_035707525.1 Pseudonocardiaceae bacterium | reverse complement strand
CGTGACGGACAGCGCGGCGGTGCCGATCAGCTCGGCGAGGTCACGCACCTCGCGCGCGCGGGCCAGCGCGGCCAGCAGCTGCGCCGCGAGGTCGAGGTGGTCGTCGCGGGTGCGTCCGGCGCCGGCACCGTGCCGCATCAGCCGGGACAGCGACTCCAGCGGTTCGACCGGCGGGTAGGTGCCCCGGGCGTACGCCGCCGCCGAGAGCACGATCTGCCCCTCGGTGATATAGCCGGTGAGGTCGGGCACCGGGTGCGTGATGTCGCCGGCCGGCATGGTCAGCACCGGCACGATCGTGACCGAGCCGGGCAGCCCACGCACCCGGCCGCACCGCTCGTAGAGGGAGGCGAGGTCGCTGTAGAGATACCCGGGGTACGCGTGCCGCGCGGGCACCTCACCCCGGGCGGCCGACACCTCGCGCAGCGCCTCGCAGTAGCTGGTCATGTCGGCGGCCACCACGAGCACGTGCCGGCCCAGGTCGAACGCGAGATGCTCGGCCACGGTCAGCGCCAGCCGCGGGGTGAGGATCCGCTCGACGACCGGGTCGTCGGCGGTGTTGAGCAGCAGCACCAGCTCACCGGCGGCCGAGCGCTCCTCGAGCACGTCGCGAACCATGTCGGCGTCCGCGTGGGTGAGCCCCATCGCGGCGACCACCACGCAGAACGGTTCGCCACCGGCTGACGACTGCGCCGCGATCTGCGTGGCCAGCTCGAGGTGCGGCAGCCCCGCGACCGAGAAGACGGGCAGCTTCTGGCCGCGGACGAGGGTGGTGAGGCCGTCAACGGCCGACACCCCGGTCAGCACCGGGTCAGCCGGGGGCTCGCGCATCGTCGGGTTGAGCGGACGCCCGGCGACCGGGTCGGTGCGTACGCCGAAGACGGGCGGCCCGCCGTCGAGTGGCTCACCCCGGCCGTTGCAGACCCGCCCGAGCCAGCCGGACCCGACCGGTACCCGCAGCGGCGCGCCGTCGAACGAGACCGCGATGTCGGCCGGATCGATGCCGGCGGTGCCCTCGAGCACCTGGACGACGGCGAGGTCCCGGTCGACCTCGAGGACGAGGCCGTGGCGCAGCTCGCCGTTGCCGAGCCGGATCCGGGCGAACTCGTCCCAGCCGACCCCGGCCACCCCCTGCACCACGAGCAGCGGGCCGCGTACGTGAGCCACGGCGGTGTACTCCAGTACCGCGTTCATGACAGCCCCGAGAGCGCGGTGAGCACCGCATCCCGCCGGCCCCGCACCGCTGCCGCATCGTCCGGGCCGGTCTCCTCGCGGGCCCGTATGACCGCCGAGAAGTCCGCCTCCTCGATCGCGGCGGCGGGCACCCCAGACTCGACCAGCTCCGCGGCGTGCGCGTGCACCTCGAAGACCAGCTCAACGAGCGCGGCGGCCTTGTCCGGGGAGCAGTGCGCGTCGTTGGCCGACAGCGCGCTCTGCTGGAGCACGGCTTCCCGGAGCAACCGGCCGGCGACCAGCACCATGCGCTCGTGGTCGGGCAACGCGGCAACGCCGACGAGGTCGGCCAGGGCCGTCAGCCGGTCGGCATCGGCGAGCAGCGTCACGATCCGGCCGCGCCGGGCCGCCCACCGCGCGTCGCCATTGCGGGCGTACCACGCGCCGACCACGTCGGCATCGCGGCAGTACGATCCGCTCCAGGTGATCGCGGGGTAGTGCCGGGAGTACGCAAGCTCGCGGTTCAGCGTCCACAAGGTTCGGACGAACCGCTGGGAGTGCGCGGTGACCGGCTCGGTCAGGTCACCGCCCGGCGGGGAGACCGCGCCGATGATCGTCACCGAGCCGTCCTGCCCGCCCAGGGTCCGCACCCGGCCGGCCCGTTCGTAGAACGCCGCCAGCGCCGAGGCGAGCCCGGCCGGGTAGCCCTCCTCGGCCGGCAGCGCGCCGGTGCGGGAGGCGAACTCGCGCAGCGCCTCCGCCCACCGGGAGGTGGAGTCCGCGATCACCACCGCGTCGTAGCCCATGTCGCGGTAGAACTCGGCGACCGCGACGCCGGTGTAGATGCTCGCCTCCCGCGCCATGATCGGCATGTTGGACGTGTTCGCGATGATCACGGTGCGGTCGGCGAGCCGGCCGCCGGTACGCGGGTCGGTCAGCTCACCCAGCTCGGTCAGCACGTCGGCGAGCTCGTTGCCGCGTTCGCCGCACCCCACGTACACGATCACGTCTGCGGTACACCA
>DASSUA010000177.1:0-11920 GCA_035707525.1 Pseudonocardiaceae bacterium | reverse complement strand
TACCGGCCTGCACAGCGCTCTTGTTCGCGACTTCGTCCGCGGCGATCTCGGGGTGATCTCGCAGCGCTCCGGCGACGGCCTGATCGTCGAGTTCACCCCGGAGGGCCTGATGGCGCTCAACCGGGGCACCGTGGGCGGCCGGACGATCGTGGTCACCGATGTGCGCCGGCCGTTGGACGAGCCCGGCAACGTCGCCGCCGGACCGGACGCCGCGCCGCTGCTGCCACACCTGCCCGCCATCGCCCGGCTCACCGCGGCCCTGACCGAGGCACGCGGGCCGTGCACCCTGGAATGGGTTGTCGACCGGGGCGAGCCGTACTTCGTGGATTATTCGGTGCTTGGCGGGAGCACCGTCGCGGTCTCGGCGACCGGTGGCGTGCAGATCTCGCCTGGCACCGCAACCGGCCCCCTGTTGCGAATCGAGGAGGACGACCTTCTCGGCCGGCTCTCCATCGGCCCGGCCGTCAGCATCGACCGGTCCGCCGATGTCCTCGGGCACGAGGGTCTCGCCGTGATCATCGACCGGGTTCGAGCCTGCCCCAGGAAGCCGGTCGTGCATGTCAGCCGGCCCTACGCGGTGCTGTCGGTGCTCATCGGATCCGTCGCCGGCTTCGTGTTCGATCAGGGTTCCACCCTCGGGCATCTGGCGATCCTGTTACGAGAGGCGGGCGTGCCCGCCGTCGCCGCGGCCAGCCTCACCGGTCAGGGCGAGGCCACCATCAGCGGGGGCACCGTCATATTCACCGGAACCGGCCTGGAGGGCATGTGACCGTCGACAGCGCCTGGCTCGTGCTCGGCGGCATCCACCATCTCAACGCAGCGGCCCCGGTCACCGGTGGCGACCCGCTGGTGCTCGTGTCGCTGCCGGCGCCGGCGCATGCCAGCCACCCGTCCAACACGGTCGTCCTGCGGTGGGCCGATCTCGGCCGGGTCGAGTTGACGGGCCGGGACGGCGCCGTCGCGAGCGCGGACGGCGGGGAGCTGTTCCCCGGCATGCTGCCCGGTACCGCCGTGGCCCGGCTCGCGCCCGGGCCGGTGGTGCCGCTGTTCTACCTGGCGGTACGTGACCGTGACGGCGGGCGCGACGTGCACGTGTACTCCCAGATCCGGTTCCTGGCCGATGACGCGTGCTTCATCCGGGTCACGCCGGAGCCGCTCGCCGTCGGCGAGGTCGAGGACCTCGCCTGGCTGCCGGAGGCGCTGCGCCTGCACCAGGCGAGCTCCCTGTTCCTCAACAACCATCAGCGGTACTACCGCAAGTGTTTCCCCGATCAGGAGCTGGAGTACAAGTACACGCTCACTCCGCCGGTGGACGTGTGGCGGATGACGGTGCGGGTCTACCAGCGGCTGCTGGCCGCGGCGCTGCCCGGCTTCATCATGGAGTACCGCGACGAGTTCCAGGCCTGGGACTACGTCAACCATCTGTATCAGGTGACCGACCCCGAGCCCGACCGCGGCTACGTGTCGTTCATCCCGACCACCGACGGTCGCAACCTGCTCAAGCGCAAGTGGTTCGCCGCCGACTCGTTCTCCCGCAGGGAGACCCACACCTACGGTGTGATCCCCGAACACGGCTTCGACGCCTACATCCGCGACGAGTTGGGCCTGTCCGCCAGGCGGCTGCCCGCGTTCCGGCGCGCCCGCTACGACGTCAACTTCGAGTCGACCCGTACCGGCCACGTGTACGGCATCTTCTTCGACCACGTCAGCCTCATCGAGGCACCCGAGGTCGTGCTCAACCAGTGCGAGCTGGAGTACCTGCGCAGCCGCACCGCTGTCCGGCCCGACCCCGACGCGGTCCTGGTCGAGATCGACGAGATCGCCGGGTGGCTGGAGGCCTTCCTGCGCGAGCACGGGCTCAACGACGAGCGCGGGCACTACTCGAAGCTGACGTTCCTGCTCGACGCCGTTGCCGCCAGGCCGGCGCTGGCGTCCGAGGTGGCGGTGCGCGGATGACCGCGGTCCTGCTGGATCTGGAGGGCACCCTGTTCGCCAACGGCAGGGCCCTGCCCGGTGCGGCGGACGCGGTGCGGGCGCTGCGCGACGCCGGGACGTCGCTGCGCTTCCTGACCAATATCGACTCCCGCCCGCCGTCGGCGGTGGCGGCCGAACTGGCCGGCTACGGCGTCGACGTGTCGCCCGGCGAGCTGTTCAGCCCGGTCACGGCCGCGCTGGTGCTGTTCGGCGGGCTGCCGACGGCGCGGGTGCTGCCGGTGGTGTCGGCCGCGCTGGCTGCCGAGCTCACCGGCATCGACCTGGCCGCGCCGCACACCCACGTGCTGGTCGGCGACTGCCGCGACGTCCTGGACTATCCCCTGCTCGACCGCGCGTTCCGAGCCGTCCGGGCCGGCGCCGAGCTCGTCGCGCTTCAGCGCGGCCGGTACTTCCGGCGCGATGACGGTGACCACGTCGACACCGGCGCGATCGTCGCCGGTCTCGAGTACGCGGCCGGGGTGACCGCCCGGGTGCTCGGCAAGCCGTCGCCGGACTTCTTCGTCCTGGCCGCGTCCTCGCTCGGCGTGGCCGTCACCGATTGCCTGGTCGTCGGCGACGACGCCACCACCGACATCGCCGGTGCCCGCGCAGCGGGTGCCCGCGCGGTGCAGGTCCGCACCGGCAAGTTCGCCGACCAGCACGCTGCGGGCCTGACCGGTGGCGCGAGCGCCACGATCGACTCGGTGCGTGAGCTGCCTGCGCTGCTGGCCGCCGGAGTCGGGGCGTGACGGTCTACTGGGTCGTCTGGGACGCCGCCGCGCACTGGGTGGTGGATCGGCTCGCCGCTGAGGGTGCGTTGCCGGCCGTCGCGAAGCTGCGGGCGATGGGCTGCCGGGCCAGGGCCAGACCGCCGGCGCCCAACTGCCAGACGCCGCCGTCGCTGGCGACCCTGTTCACCGGCACCGGCACCGAGGCGCACGGGGTCACCGGCTTCACCGTCCCCGACTCCCTGGTCGGCCGCGTCTCCGGGTTCGCGCCGCACCTGCCGCTCGTGCCCACCGTGTGGCGCGACGCCGGCGTGCGCGGCGCGTTCTCCCACACGCCGTGGGTGTTCGACGGCGACGGCGCGGTGCCGGCCTCCGTCGACGCCGCCATCGAGGCGTACAGCTGCCGGTTGGCCGACCGCGCGGCCCTGGCCGTGTCCGGGCCCGCCACCGTGGACTGGCCGGCCGGACCGTGTCCGGTCTCGGTCACTCCGGACGGCGCGGCGGTTCGGCTGCTCGCGGGTGGCGCCGAGCACCGGCTCACCGAGGACGCGGGCTGGGTCCCGGTCCGAACTGGGCCCGGCACCGGGTTCTGGGTCCGGCTGCGTCGCACCACCCTCGGCCGGACACTGGTGCGGACCGGGACCTGGTCGATCCGTGTCGCGGGGGCCAATGCCGAGCTCGTCCGGGCACTGGCCGGCACCCCGGTCTTCGCCGGCGAGAGCGTCGGCCCGTTCTACCGAAGCGGGCTGTTCGGGCCCCGCCTGGTCGACGGCGGGGACGGGACGGCCGAGGCCGAGTTCACCGCGGCCCTGGACTGCGTGGCCCTGTCGCTGTCCGCGCCGGCCCGCGCCGTACTAGAGCACCACCGCGCCGACCTCGTCGTGCTCTACCTGCCATGGACCGACGACGTCGGGCACGAGCTGGTCGGCTGGTGCGACGCGCGCAGCGCCGCGCACCACCCCGAGATCGCCGGCCAGGTGTGGGCCCACGTGCGGCACGCCTACCAGGCCGCCGACCGGGTGCTCGCGGACGTGCTCGCCCGCGCGGACGTCGCCGACACCGTCCTGCTGTGTGCCGACCACGGCATCACCGGGACGAGCCATCACGTGCATGTCAACCAGGTCCTGGTCGACGCCGGGCTGGCCGTGGCCGGGCCGGAGGGGATCGATCCGGACCGGTCCCTGGTCGTCTACCACCCGGCCAACAACGGTTCGATGCGCGTCAACCCGGACCTGGTGCCGCCGGGGGACACCGGCGCGGTCCTGCGCCGCGCGATGACCGCGCTGCGCGGGCTCGGCCCGGTGCTGCGCGGGTTCCTCGACGAGCGGGGCAGGCCCGTCACCGAACCGGTTCCGGTGGTCTTCGCCGTGCTCGCCGACGACTACCAGCCGCAAGCCGCCGTCGACGGCGGTCCGGCGGTGCGGTCGGCGCCCAAGAGCGCGTCGCACGTGGTCAACACCGGCGATCCCCGGCTGCACGCGGTCTTCGCCGCCGCCGGGCCCGGTATCGAGCCGGGCACCGATCTCGGCGTCGTGGACAACACGCTGGCCGCCCGCGTCGTCCGGGAGGCCGTCGCCGCGGCCGGAGCTTCCGAAAGGTGCGCTGTGATGAACATCGACGTGGACGGCCTGCTGCAGGCACCGGCTGACGACCTGGTCGCGACCCGGTACGCCAGGGTCCTGGAGTTCATCGGCAGCCGGGGGCTGTCGGCCGGCGGGCTCGGCGCGTTCCTGCGCGAGCGCGTTGGTCCCGGCGAGCTGCTGCTCACCAGCTCGCCGGTGCACGGGCTGGCCAACCCGACGAGCGACTTCGACTTCATCCGCGTCCAGGCGCACCCCATCTCCGGGGCGCGGATCTCCACCAAGATCTTCGACCGTGGGCACCACCTGGAGGTGACCTCGTTCGCCGGGACCGAGGTGCGGCAAAGCCTCCACCTGCTGGACGCGCTGGCCGCCCGGCCGCCGGCCGGCGCCGTCGCCGGGTTCCGTGGCTGGGACCGGCGCTACGAGCCGAGGCGCAAGCAGACCGAGCGCATCGTCAACGGCGTCACCCTCGACGGCCGCGCGCCCTACCTCGCCCACCTGCCGGCGCTGGCCCGCGTGTGGTCGACGGCGGCACTGCACACGGCCGCGGAGCAGACCGTGCACCTGTGCCTGGCCGAGGCGGCCGGGGAGGCCAGGGGCCGGGTCGGCTACGCCTACAACGTCCTGCTGCACCTGATGGACTCGATGCTGTCCGCGCATGGCGACGTCTACACGACCCGCAAGTGGTACGTCATGCGCTGGGCGCGGTTCGTGCGCGGCGGCGCCTGGCGCGACGACGCCTCCCGCGCGGCCGGCGCCGCGATCGAGCGGGCCCGCGTCCTGGTATCCACCGCCCTGGCCGGCGGGGCCGGCGCGATGGCGGGCACCTACACCGGCCTGCTCGCGGACGTCGCCCGAGCGACCGGTGTGACCGGCTCGACCGGCGGGATCACGGCCGCGGTCGAGGTCGCCGAGGACGCCGGGTACCACCCGTACCTGCCAGGTGCCGGGATCGTGTCCGCCGGCGGGCGCAGCCTGCCGGTCACGGGCACGTGGCCACCCGACCTGCCCGCCGGGCCGGTCGGCGAGCTTGCCGGGCTGGACCGCGCGACCGCCGGCACCGTGTTGCGTGCCGTCCGCGCCGGCCTGGCGACGGTCCGCATCGGCTACCTGGAAGGCAGCGCCGCGTGAGCACCGCCGATCGGGTCCCCGTCTACCCGGGGCTACGCGCCGGGCATGGCCGCGCCAGTGCGGACGCCGTGACCTGCTGGCTCGTCGTCGGCTGGCTGATGCTGGCCGAGGGGCGCGCCTACGTCGAGGACCTCCAGGGCGGTACCGAGCAGCCGCGGATGCGGCAGGCGGCCAAGCTGCGCCTGCTCGAACTGCTGGTGGACATCGACAACCGGCTCGCCGGCCGCGCCCCGCTCGCCGACGCCCACTGCCTCGCCGTCGGCCTGGAGTACGGCACCCACGAACTGATCGCCGCGTCCGGTACCGAGCTGGCCGAGATCTTCGGACTGGACGGCGAGTTCGGCGGCGACACCTGCGCGGTCGACGAGATCCTCACCCTTTGGGAGCGGCTGGTTGACGAGTACCCCGGCGAGCTGCCCGACCGGCTGGTCGCGCAGGGTCATCGCGACCTGTTGCTGGCCCTGCGGGCCTGGGCCGCACTCGCCCGTTCGGTGGGGCTCGACGTGGGCCTGCTGACCCCGTTCCTGAAGGACGCGTGATGGCAGCGGGCACACAGCTGGTATCGGCCACCGCACCCGGCGCCGCCGTGCCTCTCGACTCGGTCCGTGAGCTGCTCACCGACGGCGCGGCGCTGTCCGGACTGTGCGACCAGGTCCTGGCGATCGTGCCGGACGGCGACGGCTGGCGCTGGTGCGTGCTGCTCAACGGCAGTGAGGTGGGCTGGCGGCTGATCGAGAAGGCGCGCCACCCGGATCGGCTGGAGTACATCCAGACCGAAGGCGATCTCGCCGCACTGGAGTGCGTCTGGCTGGCCGACGACCGCGGGCTGACCCTCGATGTGCACTTCAACCTCGGGGTTGACGGCCTCGCCCCGCTGCTCGATCCCATCTGGGGCCAGTCGTTGCACGCCTTCGCCGACGCGGTCGTGCACGCCGTCGCCGCGGCGGTGACCAGCCGCGAGGAGTCATCGTGACCGAGTACCTGAACTTTCTCGGCACCACGGTCCGCTTCGACGTCGACCCGGCAGCCGAGGCCGCGTTCGCGCCAGTACGGGCGTTCTTCCGCGGCCTGTTCAGCGCGCGGCCGCGCCAGGACGCCACGTTCGTGATCACGGTCTCGGCGTTCGACCCGGAGTCCGAGGTGGACCCGTCGGTATGGGCGATCGAGCCGACGGTCGTCCGCCGCAGCACGGCCCGCGAGTTCACCTTCGACGCCCACCTGGTGGACGAGGGCACGCGGCGGCATTACGTCAACCGCTCGACCTGGCTGGACACTCCGCGCGACGCCAGGACCGACCCGATGTTCGGCCTTCGGATCACCCCCGCGTCCAGGATCCAGGTGCTGGACTTCGTGCGCGACCTCGTCATCCGCAATGAGGAGTCGCGGGGCACCGTCGTGCTGCACGCCTCCGGGGTCACCGACGGTAGCTCGGTCGTCGCCATCGCGGGCCCGAAGGGCGCGGGCAAGACCACGACCATGCTCTCGGCCCTGCGGTCCCCCCGGTGGAGCTACTTCACCGGCGACAAGTTGTTCTGCGAGGTCGTCGACGGTGACGTGCTCGTCCACCCGTGGCGCGACTATCCGTACGTCGGCGTCGGCACCATCCTCGCCGACCCGCGGTTGACCGAGCTGGTCCGCGATACGGTCGATCCCGATGTCGCCGTCCGCCCGAGCGGCGAGAAGCTGCTGCTGGACCCGGACGTGTTCGAGGCCTGGCTGGGCGCGGATTTCCGCGCGCAACCCCGCCGCCTGGCCGCCGTGCTGCTGCCCCAGGTCAGGCCGGGCGAACCGCTGACGGTGCGGCTCCTGCGCGACGGCAACGAGCGGTGGGCACAGCTCAACAAGATCGTGGACCGGCAGGCCGACACCACCTTCTTCACGTGGCAGAGCTACCTGGTGCCGGACTACACGGCCTTCTACGCCGGGCTCGCCCGCCTGCGTGTCGAGCTCGCGGGCATGCCGATGGTGTGCCTGCGAGGCACCCTCGACCTCGATCTGGACGCCGTGCTCGACAGTGTGTTCGACGGCGTGCCCGGCACGGCCACTCTGCTCCACACGGCCAAGCCCGGCGGGCGGCCGTGACCGAGGTGGCTCGTGCCAGGCCCGCCCTGCGGCTGGCCGTGATCGGCCTGTCCGGCTGCGGGAAGTCGACGACGGCCGGTCTGATCGCCGATTTCGCCGCCCGCCACGATCTTCGGCTGGCGGTGGTGAAGCTCGCCACCCCGCTGTACGACCTGCAGTCGGCCGTCTACGCCAGGGCGGGCGTGCCGCTCGCCCGCGGCGCTCAGGACCAGATCCTGCTGGAGTCTCTGGCCGATACCCTGCGCCGCCTGCGGCCGGACGCCCTGGTCGCCGACTTCACCGCCCGGCTTGCCACAGCGGACGCCGACATCGTCGTCAACGATGACCTGCGCGACCCCGATGTCGACGCCCCTGCGCTGCGGGACCTGGGCTTCCGCATCGTGCGGGTGGTCGCCGACCCGCGCACCAGGGCCGCCAGGCTGGCCGCGCGTGCCGACCTGACCAGGGCCGACCGGTCGACCGCCGGACTCGACCGCATCGAGCCTGACGTTGTCATCGACAACAGCGGCTCGCTGGCCGCGCTGGCGGACGCCGTGACCCGGCTGCTCAGGAGCTGGCTGTGATCCTCACCGGGCACGACATCGACCGCGAGGTTCGCGCGGGACGCATCCACATCGACGACTACGACCCGGAGCGCCTGGAACCCAACAGCTACGGATTCCGGCTCGCCCGCGAGCTCGTCTGGTACGAGCAGGACGTCATCGACACCCGCGAGCAGTGCGTGCCGACCACCGTCGCCATGCCGGACGAGGGCTACCTGCTGCTCCCCGGCCGCTTTTACCTCGGCTGCACCATGGAGGCGATGGGGAGCCCGCACTACGCCGCCACCCTCTATGCCGCCCGGTCGGTGTCGACGCTCGGCGCCTGGATCCAGTTCTCCGCGCCGCTGGGCCACAGCGGGGCCGTCATCCCGTGGACGCTGGAGATCGCTGTCACCCATCCGACCCGGCTGTATCCCGGGCAGATCATCGGCAAGTTGGCGTTCTGGAGCATGCACGGCGAGCCGGTCGGCTACGCGGGCCGCTACGCCGGCTCGACGACGGCAGTGGCGTCCCGGCTCTGCCTCGACGCCGAACCCGTGCCGGCTCTGCTGACCGGGCATGCCGGGCTGGTTCTCGACATGTGATGGCCGACCTCGAGCTAGCCAGGATCCTGCTGGCCCTCATCGCGCTGCTGGTGGCCGCACACTTCGTCGGCGCGCTTTTCGTCCGCCTGCGCCAGCCGGCCGTGATCGGCGAGATCCTGGGCGGGGTGCTGCTCGGGCCCACCGTGTTCGGTGCACTGGCCCCGGACGCGCAACGGTGGCTGTTTCCGGGGGAGGGCGCGGCGCACGCCGGGCTCACGCTGATCTACCAGCTCGGACTGCTGCTGCTGATGTACCTGGCTGGCACCCAGATGCGGTCGACGGCCGGCCGCCACGCCACCCGCACGGTCACCGTCGTCAGCGTGGTCGGCATGGTGGTCCCGTTCGGGATCGGTCTGGTCGCGGCCGGCGTCGTCGACGACAGGCCGCTGGTCGGTCCTGCCGGGCACCACCTCGCGCTCGTCCTGGTGATCGCCATAGCGCTGGCCATCACCAGCATCCCGGTCATCTCCCGGATCATGCTGGACCTCGGCATCCTCGGCACGCCGTTCGCGGGGATCGTGCTGTCCGTCGCGGTGCTCGAGGACATCGTGCTCAACGTCGTGCTGGCCATCGCGCTCGGCCTGGTTCACCGCGAGCAGGCGGGCGGGTTCGGGCTGGCGGCGTGGCTCGGGCTGCATAGCCCTGCCGCCACGATCGCCTACCACGCGGTGCTGCCGGTCCTCCTGTTCGCCGGCGCCGCGCTGGCGGCCCGCGTCATCGGCGACCGCCCCCGCGGACCGGTCGACTCCGCCGGCACGGTCACCCGCGGCCTCACCCTCGTGCTGGCCGCCGCCGCGCTGTGCGCGGTGCTCGGGGTCGTGCCCATCTTCGGTGCCTTCGTCGTGGGTCTGCTGGCCCGGCGCGACGAGGTCGGCGCCGAGACCAGGGCGACCCACGTCGTGCGCGAGTTCTCGCTGGCGTTCCCGATCCCGGTGTATTTCGCCCTCATCGGCCTGCGGCTCGACCTGCTGTACAACCTGGCCGTGACGCTGACGCTGGCGTTCATCGTCTTCGCCTGCGTGGTGAAGGCGGGCAGCGTCTACGCCGGAGCCCGGCTCTCCCGGCTCCCGCCCGCCGACTCGGCACACCTCGCCGTCGCGCTCAACGCCCGCGGCGGGCCCGGCATCGTGCTCGCCGGCGTCGCCCACGACGCCGGCATCATCAGCGACGCCTTCTTCACCACGCTCGTGCTCACCGCCGTCGTCACCTCGCTGCTGGCCGGCGCCTGGTTGGAACGCGCGGTGGCACGCGGGTTTCTCACCACCGACCGGGCCGCGCCGGCTCCCCCACCGCACAGATAGGACCGCGCCAATGAGCACCGACCGGATCGTCGCCATCGTCGACGCCTACTCGACGGCCCGCTACTACGCGCCGCTGTTCCAGGCCAGGGGCTACCGGTGCCTGCACGTGCAAAGCGCCCCCACCGTGCCGGTCTTGTTCGCCAAGTCGTTCCGCCCCGAGGACTTCGCCGTCCATGTCATCCACCGCGGCGACGATGCGGCGACAGCCGCCGCCGTCGCCGCGCACCGGCCGGTCGCAGTGATCGCGGGTACCGAGAGCGGGGTCGAACTGGCCGACCGGCTCAGCGAGCGGCTCGGGCTGCGCACCAACGGCACCGCGCTGACCACGCCGCGCCGGAACAAGTTCGCCATGGTGGAGCGGATCAAGCAGTGCGGCCTGGCTGGTGCCGCCCAGGTGCTCGCCACCGACCGGGACAGCCTGGTCGCCTGGTACGCCGAAGCCGGTGCCGACCGGGTCGTCGTCAAGCCGGTGCGCAGCGCGGGCAACGACGGGGTGTACTTCTGCGACACCGAGCGGGAGGTGCTCGCCGCGTTCGCCGCGATCATCGACACCGACAGCGCGCTCGATCTGCACAACAACGCCGTCGTCGCCCAGGAGTACCTGCTCGGCGTGGAGTACTACGTCAACACGGTCAGCCTCGACGGCGTCCACTACGTCACCGACGTGCACTCGACCCGCCACCTGAACGTCAACGGGACCCGCGACCTGCTAGGCGGCTCGCACCTGCTCAACCGTCGTGGCCCCGAGCAGGACGTCCTTGTCAACTACGTGTTCGAGGTCCTCGACGCGCTCGGCATCCGCAACGGCCCGGCCCACACCGAGCTCAAGCTCACCGAGGACGGCCCCCGCCTGATCGAGACCGCCTCCCGCATGTGCGGCGCTGACCTGCCGATCCTGGTCGGCGCCGCGATCGGCGCCAGCCAGCTGGAGTGGACCGTCGATGCCTACACCGCCCCCGACGAGTTCGCCGCAAAGGCCAAGACCGACTACCAGATCAGACGGCACGCCATCTGCGTCAACATGGTCTCCCCACGCGCCGGCGTGCTGCGCGACTACCCGAAGTTGGACGAGCTGCGCGCCCTCGAGAGCTATCACGACGCTCTGATCAAGGTCCGCCCCGGCGAGCGCATCCACCGCACCGTCAACGACTTCACCTACCCGATGCTCGTCCACCTGCTGCATCCGTCGAAGGCGGTGCTGCTGCGCGACTACGCCACCGCCCGTTACCTCGACGGCGACGGCTTCTACACCATCGACTGACGGGCGGGAGGCCGGTTGAGTGCCGGCCTCCCTGGATTCGGACGTCAGATGCCGCAGTTCGGAGCACTCCAAACTTGGCCGGAGCGGTTGTCGACGTGGGTGTGGTCGTTGTGTCCCGGATAGCCCGGGCCGAAGATGCCATCGAAGCCCGCGTTGCGTGCGGCGCTGGCCATCTGGCACAGGGTGGGGCCGCTGCCGGTGCCGAGGTCGGCCGCCGTCCCGTACAGGTGGCGGCTGTCTGACGCTCCGCCGACGGAGGAGTTGCAGGCGTAGCTGCGGAAGCCGGAGCCGATCGCGATCGGGCGGTCGCCGAGCTTGTGTCGCAGCGCCTCGAGCTGCCACATCACGCGCCTGGTGTTCTCCTTGGCGGTCGCGGCGTCGACGGCACCGCCGGTGTAGTCGCGCTCGCCGCAGCTGTAGTTGAACTCCGAGTGGTCGAAGTGGATCGGCGTGCAGTCGGCGTCCTGCAGCGCGTAGATCTTGCTGAAGGTCTGCGAACCCGCGACGCCGTCCGCGGAAAGCCCGTACCCGTTCTGGAACCGCCGCACCGCCGCCTCGGTGGCGGGGCCGAAGTCGCCGTCCAGAGCCAGGTTCTCGCCGGAGCTCATCCAGCCGGCGACCCGGATCTGCAGTTGCTTGACGTCCGCGCCGCTCATGCCGCGGAGCAGCGTGCGGTTCCACGTGTAGCAGGCGTCGGCCCGCGCGGGAGCCTCCGTCGTCGTCATCACGACGAC
>DASSUA010000176.1:0-2383 GCA_035707525.1 Pseudonocardiaceae bacterium | reverse complement strand
CTCGACGATGCGCCGGCGCGCGCCGGGCTCGCCGAAGCCGTTGTGCGGCTCGCAGCGCCCCATTGCCCTGGCAGCCGCGAGCGCGGCCAGCACGGAACCGACCGCCGGCTCGGCGTGCACGACGCTGCCGGCGGTGGCGCGGTTGCGCTGGCGGGTGCCGATGTTGACCGACGGCGTGCCGAGCACGGGCGCCTCGCGGACCCCGGCGCTGGAGTTGCCGAGCACGACCTGGGCGTGCCGCATGAGCGAGACGAAGTACTCGAAGCGCATCGACGGCAGCCGCACGAACCGCTCGCCGAGCAACCGGTCGAGCTCCAGCCGCAGGTCGACGCAGCCCTCGTCGTTGTTCGGATCGATGATCACGAACTGGCCGCCGTCGGCCAGCACCGCGTCGACGACGGCGGCCGCGTTCGGGCGGTTCAGCTCGGGCTCGGTCGTGACCGGATGCAGCATGAGCACGCCGTAGGTGTCGAACGGGATGTCGTAGCGCCCGCGCACCGCGTCCAGGCTCGGCAGCGTCGGCGAGCTGAGCACGTCGACCTCGGGGCTGCCGACGACGAACACGCGCTCGGGCTCCTCGCCGAGCTGCCGCAGCCGCGCGGCGGCCTCGTCGTTGGCGACCAGGTGCACGTGCGCGTGCTTGGTGATCGAGTGCCGGATCGCGTCGTCGATCGTGCCGGACAGCTCGCCGCCCTCGATGTGCACGACACGCACGTTGCCAAGCGACCCGACGACGGCGCCGGCGAGGGCCTCGACCCGGTCGCCGTGCACGACGATCGCGTCCGGCCGCTCCTCGTGCACGAGCCGGGCCAGCGCCCCGATCGTGTTGGCCAGCACGAGCGCCATCGGCTCGCCCTCGACCTGGTTGGGAATCAGGTGCAGGCGGCGAAGGCCGGCGCGTTCGATCTCGCGGACGGTGTAGCCGTAGCGGCGCAGCAGGTGCATGCCGGTGACGACGATCCGGGCGTCGAGGCCGTCGGCCTGCTGCACGGCGAGCACGACATCGCGCAGCTTGCCGAAGTCCGCCCTGGTTCCCGTGACGAACAGGACCTCACGCATGCTGCAGGTCGGCCCACCGCAGCTGGGCGTTCACCGGCAGGTCGCGAGCGGCGGTGCGGCCGAGCACGGACTCGTAGTCGCGCGCCTTGATCTCGCCGGTGCCCGGGCGCTTGACCCACACGTTGTCGGCGGTCAGCGGCGCGCCGGCCGGGACCGGCCGGATGGTGACGACGCACGCGTAGGCGAAGTCGATCGTGGGCTGCTCGGCGGCCAGGATCCGCTTGCTGCCGCCGAGCGCGGCGTGGATCAGCCGCGAACCGCGGACCAGCTCGCCGAACTCGGCGGGGGTCGACGACACCGGAATGTCCGGGCCCGGCCAGGACCGCTCGGAGGTGAAGTGCCGCTCCAGGATGCTGGCGCCGAGCGCGACGGCGCCAAGGCACGGGTAGATCGTGGTGGTGTGGTCCGACAGCCCGAGCACGGCGTCCGGGAACGCGGTGGCCAGCTCCGCGAGCGCGCCGAGCCGGACCTGCTCCGGCGGCGTCGGGTACAGCGACGTGCAGTGCAGCAGCGCGAACGGCACTCCTGCCGAGCGCAGGATCTGCACCGCCGGGGTGATCGAGGCGATGTCGTTCATCCCGGTCGAGACGATGACCGGCTTGCCGAACCCGGCGACGTGCCTGATCAGCGGGTAGTTGTTGCACTCGCCGGAGCCGATCTTGAACGCCGGCACGCCGAGCGCGTCGAGCCGGTCGGCCGCGGCCCTGGAGAACGGCGTCGACAGGAAGATCAGCCCGCGCCGCGCCGCGTGCGCGGCGAGCGTTCGCTCCTCGTCCGCCGACAGCGAGCAGCGGATCATCATGTCCCAGATCGGCTCGTCGGCGTTGCCGGGCACGACGTCGTTGGGGATCATCTCGTCGTCCACGACGTGCGTCTGGATCTTGACGCATTCGACGCCGGCATCGGCCGCGTCATCGATCATCCGGTGCGCCTTGCCGGCGTCGCCCTCGTGGTTGATCCCGATCTCGGCCACGACCAGCGGTGGGTGGCCGGGACCGACCTGCCGGTTTCCGATGCTGAACACCGCAACAGCCTACGGCGCGGGCGAAGGTAGGCTCGCTGGCCGTGTCCTCGTCAATGTCCCAGTCGCTCGCGCTCGGGCCGGCCGCTGCCGCCGTCTCCGACAGCCGGACGTTCAACAAGGCGTTCGGCGACATCGGGGCGGGCTGGCGGCACCGGCAGCTGTGGGGCCATCTGGGCTGGCAGGACATCAAGCAGCGGTACCGCCGGTCGGTGCTGGGGCCGCTGTGGATCACGATCAGCATGGCGGTCACGGCGGTGGCCCTCGGGTTGCTGTACGCGACGCTGTTCGGCCTGGAGCCCG
>DASSUA010000175.1:0-6350 GCA_035707525.1 Pseudonocardiaceae bacterium | reverse complement strand
ACCTCGCGCTCGGTGCGGTCCTGGTTGAACAGCGCGAGGCGGGCCTTGCCGTCGGCCTTGGCCCAGTACAGCGTGATGTCGGCGTCGCGCAGCAGGTCCGCGGCCGCGAGCCCGGCGAGCTCGCGCTCGACCACCCCGATGCTGCCCTTGACCGTGAGCTCGTGGCCGTTGACCAGGAACGGCTCGGTGAGCGCGCAGAGCACCCGCTCGGCGACCTTGACCACCTCGGCGGTGCCGGTGCTGTTCTCGACCAGGATGACGAACTCGTCGCCGCCGACCCTGGCGACCATCCGGCCGGGCGCGGACACGAAGTCGTCGAGCCGCGCGCCCACCGCCCGCAGCAGCTCGTCCCCGAGATTGTGGCCGAGGCTGTCGTTGATCACCTTGAACCCGTCGAGGTCGAGCGCGCACAGGCCGATCCGCGCGCCGGGCGCCGCCGACTCGAACATCGCCGCCAGCCGCTCCAGGAACAGCGCCCGGTTGGGCAGGCCGGTCAGCGAGTCGTGGGTCGCCTGGTGGCGCAGCCGGCTCTGCAGCTCGTGCCGCTCGGTGACGTCCTCGACCATCGCGACGTGGAAGCGGGGCGCACCGGTGTCGTCGCGGATGAGCGAGACGGTGACGTTGGCCAACAGCACGTCACCGTTGCGGCGCAGGAAGCGCCGCTCCAGGCGGTGGTAGGGCTGCCCGGTCGCCCGCAGCTGCGCGTACGTGCCGAGCACGCACGGCACGTCGGCCGGGTGCACCAGGTCAACGATCGTCAGCGTGCGCAACTCCTGCTGGTCGTAGGCGAGCATGGCGGCGAGCGCGCCGTTGGCGTCCCGCAGCCGCCCGTCGACCTCGGCGATCGCGATGCCGATCGCCGAGGTGTCGAACACGGCCCGGAACCGGGCCTCGGACGAGCGCTGCTTCTCCTCGGCACTGTCGCGGGCCAGCCACAGCGCCCGGCTGATCGTCTCCTGCTCCAGCCGGGTGCGCTCGCGCAGGCCGTCGGCGAACCCGGCCGCGAACGCCGACCGAAGGGCAGCCAGCCGGGTCCGGGCCTGATCGGTCACCGGCAGCGCGAACTGCGCGATCAGCTGGTCGTCGAACAGCAGCAGCGACGCGGTGAGCGCCGCCGTGTCGATGAAGTGCCGCTGGACCAGCGCCGCTCCGGCCGTGCGCCCCGCCTCGGCGCAGAACGGCTCACCGACCAGGGCGTCGCGCAGGGTCACGGCCAGGTCGGCGAGCCGGGCCGCCACCTCGGCGACGCCGACCGGCTGGTAGCTCAGCGAGGCGATCGACCTTGCCCAGCGATGGCAAAAGTCCGCCGTGCCACCGGCCGCCCCGCCGTCGGCGGTGTCCGCGCCGGCGTAACCGGCGGTGCGGCCGGCGCGGCTCATCGGAGCCCGACTCCGGCTAGGAACACCGTTTGCCGCGCCTGCGGGTCGATGTCGTCCGGCGAGTCCGGCCGCCACTGCGACAGGAAGGTCAGCCCCGGTTCGACCAGCTCCCAGGCCTTGAACAGGGCCTCGATCTGCTCGCGGCTGCGCATGACGAGCTCGGAGGACGCCTTGGCGTACTGCCGGCGGGCCGCGTCGAACGCCTCCGGCCGGAACCCGGCCGTACTCGCGTGCGAGATCACCACGTGGCTGCCGGGTGCGGTGGCCGAGGCGAGCGCGGAGACGATCCCGGCCGGATCGTCCTCGTCGCGGATGAAGTGCAGGACCGAGACCATCAGCACGGCGACCGGCGCACTCAGGTCAATCAGCTCGGTCAGCTCCGGGCGCCGCAGGATGCCGTCCAGCTCGCGCAGATCCGCCTGGATCACCGTCGCCCGGTCGTTGCCGGCCAGGATGGCCCGGCCGTGCGCGACGGCGACCAGGTCGATGTCGATGTAGAGCACCCTGGCCCGCGGGTCCAGCCCCTGCGCGACGTCGTGCACATTGCCCACCGTCGGGATGCCGGAGCCGAAGTCGATGAACTGCGTTATTCCGGCCGCCACGCAGTACTTCACCGCCCGGCGCAGGAAGGCGCGGTTCGCCCGGGCGATCGAGATGGTCTCCGGCGCCAGCGCTACGATTTTGGCGCCGAGATCGCGATCGACCGCGAAGTTGTGCGAGCCACCGAGGTAGTAGTCGTATACGCGCGCGATGCTTGGTCGCTCGATGTCGACGTCCGCCGGCGCCCAGCCCGGTCTGTCCAAGGCCGCTACGCTCCTCTCTGGAGAGGCGAGCATACGGCGCGGTCAACAATGGGGTGAATCCGCACCACCACAGCCAGTAGCAGTTCAGCCGAACAGCCGCGGTAGCGTCGCCTCCCAGGCGGCGGCGAGCTCCGCCAGCTCGAACGTGGCCACACCGCCGATCGCCAGTCCAGCACCCGACTCGGTGACCGCTCCCAGCCTCGTGCAGCCGGCCGAGTGTTGCGAGCACAGCTCGGCCAGCCGCGAGGCGTCGCCGGCCGGCACGGTGACCAGTGCCCGGGCCGCCGACTCGGAGAACAGCGCGACGAACGGGTCCGGCGAGTTCGCCAGCTCGACGGCGGCGCCGGCACCGGCCAGCAGGCACGCCTCGACGAGCGCCTGCGCCAGCCCGCCGTCGGACAGGTCGTGCGCCGCCGACACCAAACCGGCGCGAGCCGCGGTGACGAGCACGCTCGCCAGCCGCTGCTCGGTGGCCAGGTCCGGCTCCGGCGGGCGCCCACCCAGGTGCCCGTGCACGACGTGCGCCCACTCGCTGCCGCCGAACTCCTCCCGGGTCGGCCCGCCGAGCAGGAAGATCAGGTCACCGGCCCGGCCGAAGCCGGTCGGGATGCGCCGGCGCACGTCGTCGAGCACGCCGAGGACGCCGACCACCGGCGTCGGCAGGATCGCCGTCGAGCCGGTCTGGTTGTAGAAGCTGACATTGCCGCCGGTCACCGGGATACCGAGCGCGCGGCAGCCGTCCGCGAGCCCCCGAACCGCCTGCGCGAACTGCCACATCACCCCGGAATCGGTCGGTGCCCCGAAGTTCAGGCAGTTCGTCACCGCGATCGGTTCCGCCCCGGTCACCGCCACGTTGCGGTACGCCTCCGCCAGCGCGAGCTGGGCACCCAGGTACGGGTCGAGCGCGCAGAACCGGGCGTTGCAGTCGGTCGAGACGGCGACCCCGCGATGGGTCCGCTCGTCCACCCGGATCACGCCGGCGTCGGCCGGCGCGGCGAGCACCGTGTTGCCGCGCACGTAACGGTCGTACTGCTCGGTCACCCAGGCGCGCGAGCACAGATTCGGGCTGGCCACCAGGCGCAGCACCGTTCGCCGAAGCTCCGCCGCGGTGGCCGGCCGGGGCAGGGCGTTCGCGTCGTCGGCGACCAGGGCGTCCTGGCTGGCCGGCCGCGCATACGGGCGCCGGTACACCGGCCCGTCATGGGCCACCGTGCGCGGCGGCACGTCCACCACGACCTCGCCGTGCCAGCTGATCACGAGCCGGCCGGTGTCGGTGACCTCCCCGATCACCGTCGCGGTCACGTCCCACTTGCGGCACACCGCGAGGAACGCCGGCACTTCGGCCGGCCGCACGACCGCACACATCCGCTCCTGGGACTCGCTGGCCAGGATCTGCGCCGGAGCCATACCGGCGGCGCGCAGCGGCACCGCGTCCAGCTCGACCCGCATCCCGCCGGTGCCGGCGCTGGCCAGCTCCGTCGTCGCACACGCCAGACCGGCCCCGCCCAGGTCCTGGATGCCGACCACGTGCCCGCCCGCGAACAGCTCCAGGCAGCACTCGATCAGAACCTTCTCCGTGAACGGGTCGCCCACCTGCACGCTCGGCAGCTTCTTACGTCCCGCCCCGGCATCCTCCGCTGCCTCGAAGGTCTCGCTGGCCAGCACCGACACCCCGCCGATGCCGTCGAGCCCGGTGCGCGCCCCGAACAGGACCACCTTGTTGCCCACCCCGGACGCGTGCGCAAGGTGCAGGTCCCCGGTCCGCATCGCGCCCACGCACAGGGCGTTCACCAGCGGGTTGCCGGCATAGCTTCGGTCGAACACCACCTCGCCACCGATGTTCGGCAGGCCAAGGCAGTTCCCGTAGCCACCGATGCCGGCCACCACCCCGGGCAGCACGCGCCTGGTGTCCGGCGCGTCCGCCGGACCGAACCGCAGCGGGTCGCACACCGCGATCGGTCGCGCCCCCATCGCCAGGATGTCCCGCACGATCCCGCCGACCCCGGTCGCCGCGCCCTGATACGGCTCCACGTACGACGGGTGGTTGTGGCTCTCCACCTTGAACGTCACGGCCCAGCCGCCGCCGATGTCCACCACCCCGGCGTTCTCCCCGATGCCGGCGAGCATGCGCTCACGCATCCGCTCGGTCGTGGTCTCCCCGAAGTACCGCAGGTGCACCTTCGACGACTTGTAGGAGCAGTGCTCGCTCCACATCACCGAGTACATCGACAGTTCGGCGCTCGTCGGCCGCCGGCCGAGAATCTCCCGGATCCGCAGGTACTCGTCGTCGGCCAGCCCCAGCTCCCGGTACGGCTGCGGCAGGTCCGGAGTGGCCGCCGCATGCTCCACGGTGTCGATCTGAGAACCGGTCTCGGGGCCCGACAGGGTCCTCGGCGCCGCCGGAGCATCCGATGAGGGTGGCACGCCGCCAGCGTAGGCGATCTCCCGCACCGCTTCGTGGAACCGCCGACCGGCGCCGTCAACACAGCCGCTACGCCACGAAGTGATACCTAACGGCCGAAAAGTATCACTTCGTCGGCCGAGCGATACTTGAGTACCTCTTGGGGACATTAACGACGTTCGACTGGGACGTCGGATGCACTACAATGTAGTCGTGGTATCGCAGGGCAAGCCAACCTCGGTGCGATTCGAGCCTCGGGTCGCTGAACGGCTCGCCGGATTCCTGGCCGCCCACCCGGGCATGTCGACATCCTCGGCTACCAACCGGCTGGTCGACGAGGGGCTCCGCATGTCCGAGCACCCAGGAGTGGTGTTCCGGGACGGCGCCAGCGGCCGCCGTGCGGGGCTGGCCGGCGGACCGGACGTGTGGGAAGTGATCCGCGCGGTCCGCTCCGTCCGGGCCAACGAGCCTGACCTCGACACTGCCGGAGTCATCGCGCTCATCTCGGACAACACGGCACTGCCAGGCCGGCTCGTTCGGCTGGCAATCGACTACTGGTCGTCGTATCCGGACGAGGTAGAGGCCGAGATCGAGGCCGCCCATGCCGCCGAGCAGGCCGCCATCGAGAGCTGGAACCGGCGTAGAGACCTGCTCGCCGGGTGACAGCCCGAGTCCTGCTGGACGAGGTGCTCTCGCCGGCTATCGCCGAACAGCTGCGCCAACGCGGTCATGATGTGACGTGCGTCGCCGACGACTTGGAGCTGGTCGGCCGGCCAGACGAGGAGATACTCGCAATGGCCACCGCAGACAACCGGTTGCTGGTCACGTGCAACATCAAGGATCTGGTCCCGATCGCTCAGTCCTGGCGGGCCGCCGGTCGGTCTCATGGCGGACTGGTGTGCGTGCCGGTGTCTAGCTTTCCTCAGCAGCGCGGCTTCGTCGGCACCATGGTCAAGGCTCTCGACGAGTTGCTCGGCTCGGAACAGCCGCCGGGCACGGACTCGATCTGCTTCCTCCGCCGGAGCTGACCCCGTCAGGTCAGTACCGGCCCTCCATGACCTTGAGAATCTGCACCGCAAAGAACAACCGGGCGCGTCCGAGCCCGGTGACCTCGGTGAGGATTCCAGCAGAGACCAGCTTGTCGATATTGAGTACGGCGGCCCGCCGGCTGATCCCCAAATGCTCCGCCACGACGCCCGCCGTCACCGCCGGCACCTCAAATAACCAGTCGGCCAGCTTCGGAAGCAGACTCGACGAGCGTGCCCCCGTCAGCTTCTCCCGGTAGTCGGCGCGGAGGCGCTGCAGGGCTATAGCCCGGCCGACAGCATCGTTGGCCTGGACGCGTACGGCATCGAGGAAGAACCCCAGCCAGCCGGCCCAGTCGCCGGCGGTCGACACCGCGAGCAGCCGGTCGTAGTACTCGTCGCGCAGCGGCTCGATCCGGGCCGACAGGTCCAGCAGCGGCGCCGGCAGCAGGCCCCACTCGATCAGCAGCAGGGTCACCAGAAGCCGCCCGACCCTTCCGTTGCCGTCCACGAACGGATGGATCGCCTCAAACTGATAGTGCAGGCAGGCCACCATGATCAGCGGCGGTAGGTCATGGTCGGCGTGCAGCGCCTTCTCGAACTCGCCGAGGCAGTCCCACAGCCGGTCGGGTGGCGGCGGGACGTACGTGGCGTCGACCAGGGTGCAGCCCGGCGGCCCGATCCAGTTCTGCGAGCGACGGACCTCGCCGGGCGTCGCGTACCCACCGCGGACGCCCGTCAG
>DASSUA010000174.1:0-3352 GCA_035707525.1 Pseudonocardiaceae bacterium | reverse complement strand
ACGCCAGCGCAGCACCTGCTTGAGCGTCGGCTGGCCCTGCTCCTTGCGGAACAGCGGGACCGGTGACTGCCGCCGCGACGTGGAGACCCCGCTGACCTGGTCGGCGAGGAAGACCTGCGGGGTCAGGTCGGCGAGGATCGCCTCCTTGGCCTCCAGGGCGCTGGCCTGCATCTCCCGCACGTGCAACGACGTGCTCATCGCCACCAGGTCGGCCCACCAGTAGGCCGGATCGATCAGCCAGACCGGGCCGCACGCGCTGTCCGGGCTCGGCGCCACCTCCTCGACGCCGGCCGCGGCCCCGGCCACCACCGCCTCGATGAAGGCATCCATCGCGATCAGGTACCCGCCGGCCACCGGAGGCACCGAGGCGCCGAGCCGGCCCAGGTACACGAACGAGTCGTCGGTCCACCAGCCGGTTCCCGCCAGCACCGGCAACGGCACCGCCAGTGACGTCCACGGCCGAATGGCAGGACCGGCCGGGCATCGTCCGGGTACACCCACTGCGCCGGTTGGGTGAGACTTCGGGCGCGGATGTCAGTAACACTCTGGCGGCCGCCTCGACATCGGTGTGCATCCCACGCTGGCAGTGGCGGTCTGACCGCCGCGGATTGGGGCCCCGATGAACGTCACCGGTTCGCTGGCGGTGGCGCTGGCCGTCATGGTCCTGAGCGGCTGCGGCTCCGCCGGCAGTGAGTTGGCGGGTAGTCCCAGGGCGGCCGCTTCGTCGGGAACGTCGGTGCCGACCGGCCCGCCCGAGCCCCCGACCGGTACTGAACCCCCGACCAGCACCGAGCCTGCCCCGACCACGACCCCGGAGCCGCCCCCGGCGTTCCCGGAGGCGCTCGTCGGTACCTGGATCTCCAGCGCCGGCACGGCGGAGATCGTCTACCAGTTCGCGGCGGACGGCTCGTACAAGTACGCGGGCGTGCTGATGCAACAGCGGCCGAGCGGCACATTCTCGTTCACGATCGGCGAGACGGGCACGGCCAGCGTGGACGGCACGCAACTGGTGCTGGTACCGCGAATCTCCACCGAGTCCCTGTCGGATCCCGACTCGCCAAGCGCGAGTTACAAGGACCGCCCTCGCGCGCTGGAAACCGAACAGCTGACCTGGTCGTTGGATCGGGCGCAGGCCGTGCTGACTCTCGATGACGGCGAGAATCCGCCGGTCGACTACGAGCGGCAGTAGAGCGTCGTGGTCGGCTATCAACCGCCACCGGCGGGCCTGCGGCGAGGCCGGCTCCGCGACCGTCGGCACCGCGCCGGTGCACCGTCGACCGGGCTGGAGAGGCTGCAGGCGGGCGTCGCCATGCTGATCGCCATCGTGGTGGGGACCGGGGCGCTGCTGGCGAGCGCGGCCAACGGCGATCGCCAGGCCGCGGTGCGCGAGGAGATCAAGCGCTCGGCGGCGACCATCGAGGACGTCCGGCTCGTGTACGGCGACGAGGCCCCGCTGGCGTTGCGGATCGCGGTCGCCAGACTTCGGACCGAGGAACTCCGGCGGGCCGCGGAACAGGCCGGACGGGACGGATCCGCCGCCGCGGTCGAGGCCGACGTGCAGGAGCAGGTGGCGTTCGGCCTCGCCACCGGCGAGCAGGGCACCGGGCGCCTCGCCGATGGCGACCACTACCGGACCGACGAAGGCGGCTTCGACGTGGCCAGGCGGCTGGCCGACATCCGCGCCGACTACCCGGACCTGGTCGCGCTGAACCCGCAAGCGTCACAGGCCGACGCCGACCGGTTGGGACGCGTGGCGTGGCAGCTCACCGCTGTCGTCGCCGTGCTCGTGCTGGCGTACCTGGTGGTGGCCTTGTCGTGGCACTGGCAACGGCGGCGTTCGTACCGCCCGCCGACCTACGGCCCGGAGATCATTCCGCAGCCGTGGCAGGCCACGCCTGGACGCCGCGAGGCTACGACCGTCGCGCTGCTCGTGTGGATCCTGGCCACCCTGCTGCCCTGGCCGCAGCTCTACTTCGCCGACCAGGAACAGCAAAGCCAGGCGCTCGCCGCCCGCGAAGCGGCCCGCATCTCCACCATCCTGGCAGCGAGCGAGCTGCGGCAGGGTTTCGTGGCCGAGAGTCTGCGTGCGCAAGTCGCGGTGGGCATCGGTTCACTGGCCCGTGAAGTCAGCGCCATCACCGCGCCCGCGGACGTCGCGAGCCAGCAGCGGGTTGTCGCCGCGGCCGATCGCGCCGCCGAGCCGCGGGTGGAGGCCGTCCGCACCGCCATGATCGAGCTGCCGACCGCCCGCGACGGCGTCGATCTGGCAACCAGATCCGCGCTGGCCTCCACCCCGGCCCAGTGGAAGGCGTTGCAGGTCGAGCAGAACCGGCAGGCGGACCTGGCCGACCGTGCGAGCTCGCGCAGCGACCGGATGGTCCTCGCAGCGCTGCTGAGCGCCCTGGCCGCCAGCCTCATCGCGCTGGCCACCGCATCGTCGCACCCGGACGCCGGGCGCCTCTGGGCGGCCGTGGCGCTGCTCATCGGTAGCCTCCTCGCCACGGCCACCGCCCTGATCGGCTGAGGCGGCTCACCAGCGCCAGCGGAGCCGATGCGCCGGCGGTGGGCACCGCACGCGTCCAGGTGTCCGGATGTGCGGACACGCTGGCGAGAGAACGAATTACGTGACGACGCGGAAGTAGGACCAGCTGGCCGCGGTGTGGAAATCTGAGCAGTAGGCGTCGGAGCGGCCGTTGCCGGTGACTATGTTGCCGGGGACCGGGTCGTGGCCGCCGCCCCACGGGTTGAAGCAGTCCAGGCTGATCTGCCAGCGCTGGCCCGCTGGCCGGTTGTTGCAGGTCAGCGACCGCTGCAGGTTATTGGCCGCGGTTTCGACGCAGTCGCGTGGGATGCGGCCACCGTCGTAGATCGTGCTCCGGACGTGGCGGAAGGTCGCAACGCCCGGGACTCGGCGCAATCCCGAACAACGCCGAACACGGCTCAATCCCAGCAGCGCCTCGCCCCTCGACCACCGAACGACCGCCATCAGCAGCGCCGGCAACTCGTCATCGCCTTCAGCCATTTCCCGGGATCTGACGCGTTCTCGCTCGCCGGCCCGCTGACCGTGCGGGAGATTCTGCGGGCCGGGGTGCGTCAGCGCAGCAGGGCGGTGAGCTCGACGCGGGAGCGGACGTTGAGCTTGGCGAGGATGTTGCGGACGTGGTGGTCGACGGTGCGCGGGCTGACGACGAGCTGCGCGGCGATCTCACGGTTGGTGGCGCCGGCGGCGATCAGGTCGGCGATCTGCTGCTGCTGCGGGGTCAGCGCGGACCGGCTGCCGGTCGGCGCGACCGGCTCACCGGCGGCCCGCAGCTCGGCCCTGGCCCGCCTGGCCCACGGCTCCGCGCCGTAC
>DASSUA010000173.1:0-4938 GCA_035707525.1 Pseudonocardiaceae bacterium | reverse complement strand
GGCGGCTCCGGCCGGCCGCCAGCTCCGCGTCCAGCGCCCGGCGCACCGCGTTTGCCCGCACGGCCGATCACCCTAGCGACCAACGGTCGCCAGGACTTCGACAGTGTGACTCCAGTGCGACCGAGTGCGACCCGGTGCGGCTGCGGCGTGGGCGGTCGTGCCACAGCCAGGTGCCGCGGATCGGCGTCGTAGGCTTGCGTGCCGTGCGGACAGTTGCGGTGCTGAGCCTCAAGGGGGGCGTGGGCAAGACGTCGGTGGTCCTCGGGCTCGCCGGGGCCGCGCTGAACCGCGGGATGCGCACGTTGGTCGTCGACCTCGACCCGCAGGGCAACGCGACGACGACGCTCGAACCCGAACCCACCGGGGCGACCCTCGCCGACGTGTTGACCACGCCGGTGCCCTCGGTCGTGCGGGCCGCGATCGGGCGCAGCTCGTGGGGCGAGCACGTCGACGTGCTGGTCGGCGCCGAGGAGGTCGAGATCCACAACCGGCCGGACCCGGACGCGCGGCGGCTCGGCCGGCTGGCGAAGGCGCTCTCGACCCTGGATGCCTTCGCCGAGCGGGACGAGCAGCGCTACCGGCTGGTGCTGCTGGACTGCCCGCCGTCGCTCGGCCAGCTGACCAGGTCGGCACTGGTCGCCGCCGACCGCGCGCTGCTGGTCACCGAACCGACCCTGTTCTCGGTTACCGGCGTGCAGCGCGCCTTCGAGGCCGTGCACAACGAGCGCGAGCTGCACAACCCGGATCTGCAGCCGCTCGGGGTGGTCGTCAACCGGGTGCGCACGCACCTGATCGAGCACGACTACCGCATCCGCGAGCTGCGGGAGATCTTCGGGCCGCTGGTGCTGCCGATCGTGCTGCCGGACCGCTCGGCCGTGCAGCACGCCCAGGGTGCGTGCCTGCCGGTGCAGCGCTGGGGAACGCCCGGCGCGCGGGAGATCTCGATCGCGTTCCAGACCCTGCTGGCCCGGGTGCTGCGGGCGAGCAAGTACCGGCGCGCCGAAACCAACGGCACCGGCCAGGCGCGGGGCGTCGAGCAGGCGATCTGACCGAGTGCCAGACTCGGGGGCGTGCCCGAGGGCGACACCGTGTTCCTGGCCGCGCGGCGCCTCGACGAAGCGCTCGCCGGCCAGGCGCTGCTGCGCGGTGAGCTTCGGCACCCGCGGCTGTCCACGATCGATCTCGCCGGCCGGGTGGTCGTCGGCGTCGCGTCGGTCGGAAAGCACCTGCTGACCCGGCTCGACGACGAGACCACGCTGCATTCGCACCTTCGCCTGGACGGTTCCTGGCACCTGTACCGGCCTGGGCGACCCTGGCGGGGCGGGCCCATGCACCTGGTCCGGGCGATCCTGCAGGTGCCCGACCGGTTCGCGGTGGGCTACCGGCTGCACGACCTGGCCCTGGTGCCGACGTCCGCCGAACAGCAGCTGGTCGGGCACCTCGGCCCGGACCTGCTGGCCACCGGCTGGGACGAGGCCAGCGAGGCCGAGGCGGCCCGCCGGCTCTCGGCCGACCCTGGCGTCAAGGTCGGGCTGGCGCTGCTGGACCAGACCGCGATGGCCGGGGTGGGCAACATCTACCGGTCGGAGATCTGCTTCCTGCTCGGCGTCTCGCCGTGGACGCCCATGGGCCAGGTGGACGCGCCGGCGGCCGTGCGGCTGGCGCGGAAGTTGCTGCTACTCAACGCCTGGCGGCCGCAGCGGGCCACGACGGGGACGCAGCGCGGGGACTCCAGGCACTGGGTGTACGGGCGAACCGGGCTGGCCTGCCGGCGCTGCGGCGAACGCGTGCGCTCGGCGAGCATGCCCGACCCGCAGCTGCGCGCAACCGCGGCCCTCAACGCCCAGCGGACGATCTACTTCTGCCCCAGCTGCCAGCCGGGATCCGATTCGCCGCGGCGGGTCGCGGCCGTCTCGCGGCGGGCCGCCCCGCGCGCCCAGGACAGCCGGCGCGCCGCCCGCAGCAGCGGGTAGAGCACGACGATCAGGATCGAGCCCCAGGTCAGCCCGCCGACCGGCACGTCGCCAACCGTGATCGTCAAGGCGCCCACCCCGGCGACCAGCACCACGACCGCGACGATCAGGGTGACCGGGTCGGTCAGCTCAACGTCGCTGCCGAGCCAGAGCCTGGCCCCCGCGACCGCGAGCAACGCGAACAGCACGAGCCCGACGCCGCCGAGCACCCCGACCGGCACCGTGAGCAGCAGCGCGGAGACCTTCGGGGAGGCCGACATGGCGATGGCGGCGATCGCCGCGACGAGGATCGTCGACGACGAGCACACCCGGCTGGCCGCCAGCACGCCGACGTTCTCCGCCCGGGTGCTGGCCCCGGCACCGCCGCCGAGACCGGCGAGCGTGGTGCCCGTGCCGACGGCTATCAGCGCATCGCCGGCCAACCGGTCCACCGGGCGCAGCGTGACGGCGCCGATCGCCCGGAGGTTGCCGATGTTCTCCACGATCAGCACCAGCACGACCGGCAGCATCATGACCACGATCGCCGGGGTGATCTGCGGGCTGGTGAGCTCCGGAAGGCCGACCCAGCTGGCCGCCGCGAGCGCGTCGACCCTGGCGGGATCGAGCGCTCCGAGCAGGGTCGCCGTGACCCAGCCGGCGATCAGCCCGATCAGGACGGCGAGCCGGCCGCCGTCGCCCGGCAGCAGCACGGCGGCGACCGCTACGACCACGACCGTCAGCACCGCGACGATCGGTTGGTCGACGATCGAGTCCACGGCGCCGCGAGCCAGGCTGATCCCGAGCAGCATGACGACCGCGCCGGCGACCACGGGCGGCATCAGCGACTCGACGATCCGCGGGCCGAGCGCCTTCACCGCGATGCCGACGGCCGTCACCACCATGCCGACCACCAGCACGCCGCCCAACTGGGCGGCCAGCCCGGACCCCTGAGCGGCCTGCAGGGGCGCGACGAACGCGAACGACGAACCGAGGTACGCGGGCAGCCGGTTGCGGGTCAGCAGCAGGAACAGCAGCGTGCCGATGCCGGAGAACAGCAGCGTCGCGCTGACCGGGAGCCCGGTGAGCACCGGGACGAGCAGCGTCGCCGCGGCCATGGCCAACACATGCTGGAGCCCGAATCCGACGGTTCGTGGCCAGCTGATCCGCTCGTGGGGTCCGACCACGGCTCGATCAGGCAGCCACCGGCCGTCGCCGTTTGAGGCCGCCCAGAACGGCACGTTTGTCCTCCCGGCTCGGCGGGGTACGCCGGGGGGATACTGCCACGGCCAGTAGTTGAACTCGGGGCAGCCGGTCCGACTATCACTCGTACGGTCCAAGAACCTGGAAGTCAATCAGGTTCTACGCTCACCCTTCGAACACGCTCGGCTACATCACGGGGCGATCACGCTCGTGAGGCGGGCTCAGCTCTGAGCCTGCTGTCCTCCGGGCGGCACCGACTGCTGGGCGGGGCGGGACGCCGGCTGCGGCGCCGCCTGGCCCGGCTGCGGCGCGGCGGCCGTCTCGCCCGAGCCCGCGGTCACCTGGCCGGCCACCGAACCACCGTGCAGCGACGCGCGGATCTGCTCGAGGCGCGACGCTCCGGCCATGTCGATCGTCGACTGCTGAACCTCCAGCATCCGGCCCTGCACCGAGTTCTGCGCGAGCTCGGTGGCGCCGAGCGCGTTGGCGTAGCGGCGCTCGATCTTCTCCCGGACCTCCTCCAGCGAAGGCACGTTGCCCGGGGCGGCCAGCTCGGTCATCTGCCGCAGCGAGGAGGAAACCTGCTCCTGCATCTTGGCCTGCTCCAGCTGGGAGAGCAGCTTGGTCCGCTCGGCGATCTTCTGCTGCAACACCATCGCGTTGCGCTCGACGGCCTGCTTGGCCTGCCCGGCGGCCTGCAGCGACGAGTCGTGCAGGCTCTTGAGATCCTCCACGGACTGCTCGGCGGTGACGAGCTGGGTGGCGAACGCCTGAGCGCTCTGCTCGTACTGGCTGGCCTTCTGCTCATCACCGGCGGCGCGTGCCTGGTCGGCGAGCACGAGCGCCTGCCGGGCCGACGCCTGCAGCCGCTCGACCTCGCCGAGCTGGCGGTTGAGCTTCATCTCCAGCTGGCGCTGGTTCCCGATCACCGCCGCGGCCTGCTGGGAGAGCTGCTGGTGCTGCCGCTGGGCCTCCTCGATGGCCTGCTGGATCTGCACCTTCGGGTCGGCGTACTCGTCAACCTTCGACGAGAACGCCGCCATGAGGTACTTCCAGAACTTCACGAACGGGTTGGCCATGTGCTTCGCCTGTCTCCTCGTAACGCAGCTACCGAAACCATCGTGTCAGGTACGCGGCGGCGGTTCCACCGAACCGGGGAGATCTCCGGGGAGACCCTGATCTGCCGCTTGCGCTGGGCCTTGTCCTGAATGCGGGCCAAGTGTGCCAAGCCCCCGCAGCTCGGTCAGACCGGCCCTCAGCCCGGCGAGCCGGTCCTGCAGCGCGATCGTCGCCTCACCCGGGGGCGGCCCCGGTTGCGCGTGCGTGCTTGACGCCGCGAGCAGCTCGGCGAGCTCGGTCTCGGCCTGTTCGAGCCCGGCGACGGCGGCGCGCATCCGGGCCAGCACGGCGTCCCGGGCGGCCTGGTGCCTGGCAGCGGTGGCGAGCCGGCCGGCAATCGACTCGCGCGCCGCCCGCAGGTCGGCCTCCATCACCGGCTCGGTGGCCGGCTCGGTGGCCGGCTCGGTGGCTGGCTCGGTGGCTGGCTCGGTGGCTGGCACTGCTATGCCGGCCGCATTGGCGATCGCCTGGTCGAGCCGGCGCTGCTGGGCCTGCAGGGTGGGTACGGCCAGACCTGCCCGCGCCTGCTCGATCACACCCACCCGGGCCGCCGCGGCGCGCAGCTCCGCGACGACGGCCGCGGCGTCATCGACGGCACCCGAGAGCAGCGGCTGGTCGGCACCGAGCCGATCGAGCCGCCGGGCCGCCCGCTCGCCACGATCGAGCA
>DASSUA010000172.1:0-2006 GCA_035707525.1 Pseudonocardiaceae bacterium | reverse complement strand
GACCTGAACCCGGACGGCCGCTGGATGGCCAACACCTGGCAGGGCGAGTTCCCGGTCGAGAACCTGGAGCTGGACGGATATGCCGGCACCGCCCCGGTGGGCCGGTACCCGCCCAACGGCTACGGCCTGTACGACATGATCGGCAACGTCTGGGAGTGGACCGGCGACTGGTTCCAGGCCCACGGCGACGCCCACCACGGCTGCTGCGCGCCGGTGAACCCCCGCGGCGGCGACCGCGACCAGAGCCGCGACCCGCGCGACCCGGCCGCCCTCCCCCGCAAGGTGATGAAGGGCGGCTCCCACCTGTGCGCCCCCAACTACTGCCAGCGCTACCGACCGGCCGCCCGCATGGGCCACCCGGTCGACACCGGCACCTCCCACCTGGGGTTCCGCTGCATCGTTAGAGGAGCTGCCGGTGCCGGCGAGTGACCCGCTGCCGTCCTGGAACCACACCGGGCCGCGGCAGGCCATCGCCGAGTTCGTCGAGGCCGTGACCGCCGACGGCGGGGACGGCTACGTGCCGCCGGCCCAGCGGGTGGCGGTGTTCGACAACGACGGCACCCTGTGGTCCGAGAAGCCGATGCCGATCGAGCTCGGCTTCGTCCTCGAGCGCCTGGCCGCCATGGCCGAACAGGACGAGGCGCTGCGTGACCGCCAGCCGTGGAAGGCCGCCTGGACCCGCGACCACGAATGGCTCGGCGAGGTCATCACCAAGCACTACGCCGGCGACGACAGCGACGTGAAGGTGCTGCTCGGCGGCATCCTCCAGGCGTTCGCGGGCATGGACGTCGAGGAGTACCAGGCCGCCGCCCACGCCTTCCTGCACGCCGGCCAGCACCCGACCCTCGGCCGCGGTTTCTCCCAGTGTGGCTACCGGCCCATGATCGAGCTGCTCGCGTACCTGGAGGCCAACGGGTTCACGACCTACATCGCCTCCGGCGGCGACCGTGACTTCATGCGGCCGATCACCGAGACGCTCTACGGCATCCCCTCCGAGCGGGTCATCGGCAGCTCGAACGCGCTGCGCTACGACCCGGACGAGGGCGGCGGCTCGATCGTGTACCTGGCCGAGCCGGACGTCTTCGACGACGGGCCGATCAAGCCGGTGCGGATCTGGAGCCGGGTCGGCCGCCGGCCCATCCTGGCCGCCGGGAACTCCAACGGCGACATCCCTATGCTCGCCTTCGCCGGCGGACCCTCACGGCCAGGGCTGCGGCTGCTGATCCTGCACGACGACCCCGACCGCGAGTTCGACTACGTGGCCGGCGCCGAGCGGGCCCTGGAGGAGGCCGGCGAGCAGGGATGGACGGTGGTCAGCATGAGGCGAGACTGGGCGACCGTGTTCGGTTAGGGACCGACGTCGCGGTGCCTGAAGTGGCTGCGACTGGCGGTCCCGGCGCGCCCAGCGCCGACGCCTCAGGCGGAGAGCCTGATGGACCCGTACTCCCCGTCAAAGCCGGGATCGCGCTCGACCTGGCCGCGGCGCACCTTGCCGATCGCCTCCGCGACCGCCGGGAAGCCGGCCTTGTCGATGTCGTCCAGCGCCACGCGCTCCAGGATGGGTAGCTCGGGGCCGAGCTGCTCGATCATGGCGTCGACCGTCCGGCGCACGGTCTTGCTGGCCGTTCCGACCCCGGTGACCGCGGCGACGACCTCGTCCAGGGGAAGCAGGCTGCGGCAGCTCGCCGCCGCTTCCGGACGGGCGCCCGCCGGGCGGTCGGCCATGTCCTCCACCCGCTGGAGCACCCCCATGGTGAGACGCTTGCCACAGACCGGGCAGCGCATGTGCGCCCGGCGGGCCTCGGCCGGCTCCAGGCGGACGCCGCAGCGCCGGTGGCCGCTCAGGTGGTACCTGCCCGCCTCGGGGAAGAGCTCCACGGTCCCCTGGAACCCTTCCCCGCTCTCCAGCGCGTGGCGGATCGCGAAGTAGTCCAGCTCGGTGGCGAGCTCGGTCGCCTCGCGGCCGAGCCGTGACGGGGCGTGCCCGTCGGAGTAGCTGACGACGC
>DASSUA010000171.1:0-2079 GCA_035707525.1 Pseudonocardiaceae bacterium | reverse complement strand
CGGTCGGCGACCTCGCCGAACTGGAGCTGTCCGCGGGCGACCACCGGTCGGCGCGGGACAGGCTGCGCCGCGTGGTGCGGATGGATCCGGCCCGCCAGAGACACGCCGAGCTGCTCATGCGGGCGCTGCTCGCAAGCGGCGACCGGGTGGCGGCGATCCGGGTCTTCCACAGCACCAGTGCCGCCCTCGCCGAGCTCGGCGTGGAGCCGGGACCGGTGCTGCGCAACCTCGCCGCGCGGGCGGAACGCGGCGAGCCGGCCAGCTCCCTGCCATCGCGTCCGGGGGGCTTCACCGGCCGCACCGCGGAGCTCGATGTGATCGGTGCGGCAGCCGCCGGCGGGCGTCGCGCCGTGTGGGTGAGCGGCGCGCCGGGCGTCGGCAAGACGGGGCTGGCCATCGAGGCGGCGCACCAGTTGCGGGACCGGTTTCCGGACGGCCAGCTCCTGGTGCGGCTCAACGGGTTCACTCCGAACGTGCCCCCGGCGACCATCGGGGACGCGCTCACCGCGCTCCTGCTGGAGCTCGGGGTACCCGCGGAGCAGGTCCCGGCGTCGGTCGGCCGGAAGGCCACGCTGTACCGGACGGAGCTGTACGGCACCAGAACGCTGATCGTGCTGGACAACGCGGCCTCGGCGGACCAGGTCCGGCCGCTGCTGCCGGAGGCTCCTGGTTGTTTCGCGATCGTGACGAGCGGGCGGGTGGGCGAGCCGGACACCGGCGAGCAGATCCGGCTCGGCCCGCTGCCGCAGGATGACGCGGCCGCGCTGTTTCGCACCTTGACCGGCCCGCTGCGCGTCCGCGGCCGGTCCGCCGATGTCGACGGCGTGGTCAAGCGGTGCGGCTACCTGCCGATGCCGATCCGGGTGGTGGCCGCGTTGTTCCGCAGGCACGACCGGTGGCCGCTGGACCACCTGCTCCGCCTGCTGGAGGAGAGCAAGCCCTGGCGCGTAGCTACCGGCGGCGTGCTGGGCACCGCGGCGGTTCGCGTCTCCTACCAGCAGCTCGGCGCCCCGCAACGGCGGATGTTCCGCCTCCTCGGGCACCTCCCCGGGCCGCACGTCGGGGTGGCGGGCGCGGCGGCACTCGTGGGCTGCGACGTCGCCGAGGCTCGCCTGGTGCTCGACGACCTGCACGAGGTGTGCCTGCTGGAGGAGCTGGCGCCGGAGCGGTACCAGATGCTCGATCCGCTCAAGGAGTTCGCCGCGGCGCAGCGGTCGCCCGCTGTGCCGACCGAGGACGAGGACACGGACGAGGGCGCGGACGCGCTGCTGCGGCTGCTCGACTTCTACCTCGTCACGCTCGCCGGCGCGGTGGGCACCGCCTACCCGTTCGACCGCGCCCTACTGCCCACGGTGGACCGTTCCTGCCCGGTGTCGCCGGTCTTCGCCGATGCGGACGCGGCGCTGGCGTGGATCGTCGCCGAGCGGGACAACCTGGTGGCGGCCATTCGCCACGCCGCAGCGAACAACCTGCCGGGGCACGCGTGGCGGCTGGCCGTCCTGAGCTGGCGCCACTTCAACACGGCCAACCAGCTGGAGGACTGGATCGAGACCATGGCGCTCGCCAGGCGGACCGTGTCCGCCGATCCGGACGACGACTACGGCCAGGCGCACGTGCTCCTGCGGCTGGCCACCGCGCACGACCGGCTCGGGCGGCTCACCGAGGCGCTCGGGTTGGCGAGGCAGGCGCTGGTCAGGTGGCGGCGGCTGGGCGACGTGCACGGCGAGGCGGCCACCTTGTCCGCGATCGGGATCCCCGCCATGGAGCTCGGTAGGCACCACGAGGCGATCACGAACTTCGAGGCCGCGCTGGAGAAGTACTCCCAGTGCGAGGATCTGCGCGGCCAGGCGCACGTGCTGAGCATGCTCGGCTTGGTCAACGAGCTGCGCGGCAACCTGGACGTCGCCCTGCGCCAGCACCGCACCGCGGTGCCGATGCTGCGCGAGATCGGGCACGTGCAGGGCCTGGCGCATGCGCTGAACAACCTGGGCTCGGTGCGGCGGCAGCTCGGCCTTCTTACCGAGGCGCTGGCCGACCACACGCAGGCGCATCGGCTCGCGGCCGAGGTAGGCGACGACT
>DASSUA010000170.1:0-6422 GCA_035707525.1 Pseudonocardiaceae bacterium | reverse complement strand
CGACACAAGGTGTCCCGGCCGCCACCATGTCCGGAATGGACAGCGTGGGGGACCTGCTCGAGGAGCTGCTGGACCGGCACCTGGCCGACGGCCGCACCGTGGGGCTCGCCGTGGCCGCGTTCGACGCCGACGGCGCCGTGCTGACCGCCTATCGTGGCTGGGCGGACCGCTCGGCCCGCAAGCCGGTCACCGCCGGGACCGTGTTCCAGATCGGCTCGATCACCAAGGTGGCGACCGCCGTCCTGGCCGTGCAGCAGTGCGAGGCCGGCCGGCTCGACCCGCACGTTCCGGTGCGCCGGTACCTGCCCTGGCTGCCCGCCGAGCCGTACGAGCGGATCACCTGCCACCAGCTGCTGTCGCACACGTCGGGCCTGGCCTCCGGGTCCGACGCGTCACCGTCCTCGCCGTACCAGGCGATCTCGGCCGCGTTCCCGCCGGCCGCCGCCGACGGCGAGTTCTACTACGGCAACGCCAACTTCCAGGTCCTGGGCCTGGTGGTCGAGGCCGTCGCCGGCCCAGGATCGTCGTTTCGGTGCCACTCACCGCGCTCGGCGTCGCTCGGGCACGGGGCGCTTTCTCAAGATCGCTGAAAGTGTGGGCTCACCATGCAGTTGGGGCGCGAGGGTGCATGGTGGCTTCACACTTTTGGTGATCGTGAATGGTAACGCCCAGTGCGTGGACCAGCGGCGGCTAGCCAACGGGCGCCAGGCCCCCCAGAAGAGCCGCACCCATCGTCGTTTTCGGGGGCAAGAGCCGGCAAGAGCCGCGCTGAGCACGGTTGGTGGCACCAAAACGACGATCACGAACCGCGAGCGGCGCTCGTGATCTTGATCAGGACAGACGAGGGTGACGGTTAACGGCAGGGACTGAGGTGACGGCAGGACCGTCCCGCCAGAAGCGCCACACCCAACACCGAAAGTGTGTGGCTACCGTGCACTTTCGCACCCACGCTGCATGGTGAGCCCACGCTGTTAGTGATCTTGACCGCGTACTTGGCCGACTACGTGACCGGCTGTACCCGTCCCGCCCAACCGTCCACTCAGTGTTGCCATCGGTAGCCACATCGGCACATCGCGGTGATCACCGGGAGTCCGACGGGCTCATGATCACCGTTTCGGTGCGGTGAGCCGCGCTGAACGCGGCTGGTGGCACCGAAACGACGATCATGACCCCGGCGAATCGACCAAGGGAGGCGACCGCTTCATCGCATCGGTCCGGTCGTCCCCTGCCCGGTCCGCCGCCGCGATCACCGCGAACCGCTCGCCGTCAGCCGACAGGCGCCGGCGCCTCAAGCGGAGCCGTACCGCTCGTCGATCGTGAGCGGGCCGCCCCCAGCCTGAAACCGGCGATCACCTGCCTGACCCGCTCAGCCGGGCCGGACCTCGGCGACGATGAACGGCACCCCCTGCTGGCAGGTGGTGGCGACCCCCGGCTCGGCCTTGCCGCGAACGATCACCCGCTGGCCGACGCGCAGCACGGCGGGGTCGCCGCCCAGCAGCAGGTACTGCGCGCCCTGGCTGAGCAGCAGGATGCAGCCGGCCTCGACACCCTCCTGGACCACGCCGTCCAGGACCACCTCGTTCGGGCCGGGCTGCAGTCCACCGGACGGCTTCGGCGTCAGGCTCGTCCGGCCCGGTGGCGACGGCGTGGCCGTCGGCTGGGTCGATGTGGACGTCGACGTCCTCGTGGTGGTCGTGGTGCTCGATGGCGTAGTCGTCTGCGCCGTGCCGTCGGCCGACGGCACCTCGGCGTTGGCGCAACCGGTAAGGCCAAGCGCCACGACAGCGATCACAACGAGCTTGCGCATGCCTACATTGGACGACATCCACGGCGCCCGTGTCGCGCCGGGGCCGGCATCAGCCCGGCCGCAACCCCGCGTCGACCAGCTTGCGCCGGACGGCGTCCCAACCCGAAGCCGCGGCCACCGGCTCACCGTTCGCACCGTCCTTGAACCCGCTCGACGTGGCCACGCACACGACGGGCCCCGCGATCGCCGGCCCGTTGCAGGGAGCGCGCTGGAGCTGGCGCAGCCCGGCGAGCCCGGCGGCGGCCGAGAGCTCCTGCCAAAGCCCGGCCGCCGCCAGCTCGCGCTGCGCCTCGACCAGCTCGCCGTCGCCGACCAGCAGCGCCCGCCCGCCGCTGGAGCGCAGCGCCACCACACCGCGGTAGCTGCCGACCGGGCACGCGATCGCCCGCGCGCCGGTCGGCCCGACGTCGACCCTGGCCACCGGCACCCCGCCGGCCATCGCCTTGGCGAGCGGCCCACCGGCCGACGGCTCACACGCGAAAAGCGGCGGCACCCGCCGCGCCGCACCCAGCCGGCGCAGCTCGTCGAACCCCTTCCAGATCCCGAACAGCAGCTCGCCGTACCCGGTCGGCACGAACACCGCCCCCGGCACGCCGAGCTCGGCGAAGATCTCGTAGGCGATCGGCTTATAGCCCTCCGGCCCGAACGGATGCCCGGTGTGTGTCGCCGTCTGGTTGCTGACCGGGTGCAGGCCGAACTCGTCGACGATCCGGTTCAGCAACGGCCACCGCTCCCCGGCCGGCACGGTCAGCACCGCCGCCCCGTACGCCGCGATGAACGTGCCGACCGCGGCCGGCGCGCCGGCCGAGACCAGCGCGACACACCGCAGCCCCGCCCGCGCCGCATACGCCGCCGCCGAGGCGCCGTGATTGCCCGAAGACGCCACCACCACCCCGGGCGCCCCGACGCCGAGCGCCGCGCTCACCGTGCACCGGTTCAGCCGGTCCTTGTGGCTCCACGTCGGGTTGCGCGACTCGTCCTTGACGAACACCCCGTCGTCGAGCTCGACCAGCGGCGTCCCACCCTCGCCGAGACCGGGCGCCAGCAGCGGCGGCAGCAGCGCCGGCCACCGCCGCGGGCCGCTCGCGAACCCGGTCGCAACGGCCCCGACGTCGTAGTCCACCTCGATCGGGAACGAGACGTCGGCCGTGCTCGTCACCGGGCAGCCGCCGGTCACCGGCGGCCACAGCGGGAAGCGGACGTTCCCGTCCCCGAGCGACCGCTGGCCCGTCGCCAGCGACGTCACCGCCACGCCACGCAGTCTAGGAACGCCCGAATTGGCGCAGCACGGCCGCGGCCGCTTGCCGGCTCTTCGCGCACAGTGGGCCGACCGCGTCGTTGGTCGAGGTCTCGATCCCCGTGTACGTCGTGACGAGCAGCGTCTCAGCGGCCCCGTAGTCGGCCCGCACCGAGCACGCCTGCATGGGGTCGTACTCGAGGATCTCCTCCACCGCGTAATGCCCCTCGATCCGCAGTATCCGAAGGTGGGACAGCCGCTCCGGATCGACCTGCTCGACGACGTCGGTGAACCGGCGCTCGTCGTAGCCGACGTTGACGAAGTGGTGGCCGTCGCGCTTGTCGAGCCACTGGCAGAAGACGAACCACCGGTCGTGAGGCTCGCCGAAGCCGAGCTCGGCCAGCGCCGCCGCCGGGATGCTCCCGCACACATCGCCGTGGTCGATCCTGGGCGCCGCCGTCGACGGCGGCAGCTCCGGAACCTCGTCCAGCACCTCGACCCCCGGCCCGGACGGCGGACCCGGACCGCCCGGCACCGGCCGGCCGGGGACCGCGAGGGCGCACCCACCCAGGACGCCGACGCAGGCCAGCACGATCAGCGCCCTCACGGGATGCGCCGCGCGACCAGCCGGGCGAGCCGCACCGCGAGCTCGCACTCGTCGACCCGGAAGCGGTTGTTCGCGACCTCGACCGCCGCGCCGCCGCCCTCCGCCCGCATCGCGACATAGCACATCCGGATCTCGCGCATACCGTTGTGGCCGGTGCTGGGACTGATCAGTGCGGGCCGGCCCTCGATCGACGCCGGCTCGGCTCTGGCGTGGTAGGCGCCGGCGTCGTAGATCAGCTTCGGCGACCAGGCGACGATCACCAGGAACACCTCATGACTCGCTTCGGTTCCGCCGACGGTGACCAGTGAGTTCTCCAACCGGCACCCGGCGTCCACCAGCTGCGGGTTGGACTCCGGCCCGCGCCACGGCCGGGGTGGGCGCCGCTGCGGATGCCTGACCTCCGGCGGCAGATCGTCCCAGCTCAGCACGGTGCACGGGTCGAAGGGAGCCGCCTGGCCCCGCACGGTCGGTCGCACGATCTCCCCCTCCGCCACGCTCGACGTGGACGCCGGCTCGTCAGCTCCGCTCTCCCGCCCCTGCGCCGGCTCGAGGCCGCATCCACTGACCAGCACGAGCATCAGCACGAGTGGCCACACCGGGGCGCGGGACATCTACATATAGTAACGAGTATGTCGAGTGGCTTCACCGGGCGGCTTCGCCTCATTCACGTTGGGAACCGGTGCCCGGGCGGCGACGTCAGCTAATACGCTGGGGCGTAGTCGTCTCGGTAGCGGGAGGTGCGAGCCGTGCCGTTCTTCTCTGGCATCACCGACATCGTTGGCGACGCCCTCAGCAGCGCCGCGTCCGCCAACGCCCAGGCCGCCGCACAGACCGCTGGTCCCACGTTCGGGGGCGGAGCCGGCATCCTGCGCATCGAGCCCGAACAGGTAGACGCCGCCATCGCCGTCTTCCAGGATGCTGTGGACAAGCTCAAGCACAAGGTCCGGCAGGCACAGGAGGAGATCCGCGCCAACCCGATGGCTCATGACCGAGTAAGCGGACCTGCCGCCACGGCCTTCAACCACGCCTCCATGACGGGGCCCGGCGCGGCAATCGCGGCATGGACAGGCGCTGTCCAGGAGTTCGAGTCGATCATCGAGCAGCTCCGGGCAGCCAAGGAGGCGAACACGATGACCGACGCCACTGCGGCACAGCCGTTTGCGTCCGCGGCGAGCTAGCTCATGCGCGCCAGCACGCTGTTGTTCTCGTTAGCCGTCCTGGCTGGTGCGAGCGCGTGCGCGGACCCTACGACCGGGACCGCCAGTCCTGCTCCATCGGAAGCAGAGAGGCCATCCAACTCAGCGGGCGCACCACTTCCAACCCGGCCTGAATCACTCCCGCTCGATGGGGTCGACCCGTGCTCACTGCTCACCGACCAACAGCTGGCGGCATTCTCAATCGATCGGCCTCCGGCCAACGGCCAGAGTTCCAGCGGACCGTTGAAGGGTGCCCCTGACTGTAACTTCGAAGCATCGTCCGGGTCCGCGAACGACTGGGGTTTCTTGATCATCGCCAGCACCTCGGTCGGCTTGCCTGCGTATCTAGAGCAGATTCAGGGGAATCCGACGCGCCGGGTGATCACGGTGAGCGGCTTTCCGGCCATTCAAGACGAACAGAAGTCGTCCGTCGGACCGGGCAATGACACGTGCTTCGTCGACGTGGATGTTGCCGACGGCCAGATGCTGGCGCTCCAGTTCGGCCAGGTTGCGGCCGACCCGGACAAGGTCCTGCCGATGGAGACGTTGTGTGCCAAGGCCGTCGAGGTGGCGGAGGCGGCATTGACCACGCTGCAGGGGCAGCGCTGAGGAGGGGTACGAGTCATGGGTGACAACCACGGCTACCCGAACTACTGCCGCAACTGGATGTCGATCGCGCACCAGACCCTCTACAACGAGATCCACAACGGCCCCGGTCCGTCGGCGATGCAGGGCACCAGGGACACCTACTCCCAGGTTGCCGCGCTGTTCGCCGAGGTCGAGGGGGACATCCAGGCCGGGTTGGCGCAGATCGGGGCGTCCTACGAGGGTTCCGGCTCAGAGGCGGCGCAGTCGGGCATCGCGGTGCTGCGGCAGTGGACCGGCGACGCGCAGGTCGGCTCCGGCATCGCCAACAATGCCGTGTCGACCCAGACGATGGCCTACAGCGGCGCGCGCATGGCGATGCCCGAGCCCGTCGAGGTGACCGCGCAGGACTCGATCATCGACCAGATCTCCGACTTCTTCGGTGGGACGACGCCGCGCGAGGAGCAGGAGGCGGCCGCGCTCGAGGCGCACCTGGAAGCCGCCCGCGTGATGTCCACGTACGACATCACGACGTTCAACTCGGTCACGGCCATGCCGGCGTGGGTCCCACCGCCGTCGATCGCGGTCGACGTGCCCACCCCGACGCCGACGACGACGAGCATCAACTCGACGAGCACCGAGGCCAGCCCGGTCGGCACCAGTGCCACGTCGACGACCCCGACGGGCACTTCGGCGCCACCGACCGTCTCGGCGCCGCCGACGGTCCCGGGCTCCGGCCCGACGACGCCGGCCGGCCCGACGGGTCCGCCGGGTGGCACAGCGCCACCGCCGCCGGTTTCGGGTGGGCCGGCGCCGACGCCGGGCGCCGGTGGTCCGGCGCCGAGCCCCGCCCCGCTACCGCCGCCCGTGACCGGCCCGGGAGGCGCACCGCCGCCCGCCGGGACCGGACCGGCGGTCCCGCCGGTCACGGCGATCCCGCCGACGACCGGCGGCGGTGGCCGGCTGCCGACGAGCGGCGGAGGGCGTCTA
>DASSUA010000169.1:0-3129 GCA_035707525.1 Pseudonocardiaceae bacterium | reverse complement strand
GTGGTGAGCAGCTGCGGGGTGCCGAACGCCGTGCCGAGCGTCAGGTAGATCAACGGCCTCGAGGTGCGCCGCCAGGCAGGCAGTGGCAGCGCGGCCGGCGCGGAGTAGGGCACCGGGCGAAGTTCGATCCGGTCCTCGTTGGCGAGAAAGTCCTTGTCCTGCAGCGAAGGCGGGCAGATGTCCAGGTGCGGGCGGCCCGGCGCCTCGGCGTTCCTCGTGGGCAGCTCCAGACCGATCCCCTCGGGGAACAGGCGGCCGAAACCGTGCCAGAGGCCCGGAATCCCGGCGCGGTGCGCGGCGACCGCCGCCCCCGGCAGCCCCCATTCGTGGACGACGAGGTCGGGCCGCAACCGCGCCAGGTCCGGTTCCAGATCCTCGGCGTACACCTCATAGAACGAGTCCGCGGGGCGGAACGGCGCAAGCCCGTTCGCGGCCAGCGGCGCGTGCACGTTCTCGCCGGCGGCGAAATGCACCTCGTGCCCGGCGTCCCGGGCGGCGACTGCCAGCGGGATGAGCGGGTAGGTGTGACCAACCGACGCAAGGCTGGCGAACAGCACGCGCATGGCGGCCAAGCTACGCCCGCCGCCCGACACTCGGAGGCGCGTTCGCCAAACGGTGACAGCCGGCAGTGCGGGCCCCGGATCTTGTCGGTGCGCGGGCATAGGGTGGCCGCAAGTCAGCGACCGGGAGACACGATGACCACCTTGACCAACCGACCGAACACCGCCCTGCTCGTCGTCGACGTGCAGAACGGCGTCGTGGCGCAGGCTTACGACCGGAACAACGTCGTCGCCAACATCGGCACCGTCGTCGACAAGGCGCGCGCCGCCGGCGTCGACGTCGTCTGGGTCCAGCACAATGCCGACGACCTGCCACGGGGCAGCGACAACTGGCAGCTGGTGCCTGAGCTGGCCCGGCGCGACGGCGAGCCGCTGGTGCACAAGACCTACGGCGACTCGTTCGAGGCGACCGACCTGGAGGCCGTGCTCGCCGAGCGCGGCGTCGGCCGGCTCATGGTCGTGGGCGCGCAAACCGACGAGTGCATCCGCTCGACCCTGCACGGCGCGATCGTCCGCGGCTACGACGCGACGCTGGTCGGCGACGCCCACACGACCGAGGACCTCACGCCCTACGGCGCGCCGCCCCCGGACAAGGTCATCGCCCACACGAACCTGTACTGGCGGTACCACACGGCTCCGGGCCGCACCGCGGGCATCGTCAACACCGCCGACGTGGACTTCGCCGTGGGCTCCCGCGTCTGAGCCGGGCGTTCGTCGCGTGGTTCGTGTAGGCAGCGATGCGGACCGGCTGCCCGCCTGCCGGAACCCAGATGCTCCATTTGGCTGTTGGACTGGCGGTCACTGGGTGGATACCGCGCGTCAACGCCTGGTCGCTACGGTCTGGGGCGTGGCGATGTTGCGTGTGGTGACTGCGGTTGTGCTCGCCGTGTCGGCGATCGTGGTGCCGGCGGCGTTCGGGCCGGTGGCGGGGGCCAAGGAGCGGGTGCGACCGCTCGAGCAGGCGCACGCGCACAACGACTACGAGCACGCGAGGCCACTGTTCGACGCGCTCGATCACGGGTTCACCAGCGTGGAGGCCGACATCTGGCCGGTGAACGGCGAGCTCTGGGTCGCCCACGACCCGGAGGACCTGCGGCCGGGCCGGACCCTGCAGTCGCTTTACCTGGACCCGCTCGCCGAGCTGGTGCGGGCCAACCATGGGCGCGTCTACCACGGCAAGCCGGTGCTGTTCCAGCTGCTGGTCGACATCAAGCTCGACGGTGTGCTCACGTACAGCCTGCTGGACAGCGTGCTGCGCGAACCGCGGTATTCGTTCATGTTCAGCCACTACGACGACGGCAAGGTGCGGCCCGGCGCGGTCACCGTGGTGATCTCCGGCGACCGGCCGCGCGACCTCATGGCGGCGCAGCGCGACCGGCTGGCCTTCTACGACGGCCGCATCGTCAACGAGGCCGACCTCGGCCCCGGCGACGACGCCCGCCTCGTGCCGCTGGTCAGCGACAACTGGACCCGCGTGTTCACCTGGGCCGGCATCGGCCCGATGCCGGCAGCCGAGCGCGCCCGGCTGCACTCGATCGTGGCCACCGCGCACGCGGCGGACCAGCGCGTCCGGTTCTGGGCCACTCCCGATGCGCCCGGCCAGGCCCGCGACGCGGTGTGGAGCGAGCTGCTCGCCGCCGGCGTCGACCACTTCAACACCGACGACCTCGCCGGCCTCGAGACCTTCCTGCGCCAACGTGAGACCCCTCGCGCCGCCGCCTTCCCGGCGCACCACCCGGCCGCCCTCGCCGCCTGACCCGCACCCACTCCCTGTCGGGTGTGGGGGCCGGCCCCCGGCTTCAACCCGGAACGGGCTTTCTACGAGGAAAGCTGTGACTAGATCGGCGGCCCCCGGGGGTGATCAACACTTGACGCCGCTCCCCGACGGCCACCCGGCGCGCTGCGTGGGCGTCATTCGCTTCGCTACAAGGACCGAATGACGCCCACGCGCTGCCCGCTAGCGAGCCGGCGATGCAAACCCTCGCCATGATCACCGAAAGTGTGAGGCCACCATGCGCTTTCGCGGTCCGCCTGCATGGTGAGCTCACACTTTCGGTGATCATGAACGCTCGGCGGCCAGTCGCATTACGGCCGTGCCGGCTCCAACAAGGCTTCTGCTGGTGATTGTGATCCCTGGTCCGCCGCCGTAACCGATCGTGAGCGTGGCGGTGTGTTCGGGTGGGCGACCGTGATCAACGCCGTCGAAGTGGTCGGCGTAGCCCCGGTGAGGTTGCTGAGGGTGACGGGCGAGCGGAGGATGAGGGGCAGAGCGGCAGGCCCCTTCCGGAGAGCCACCCGAGGGCGATCAGGGGCACCCGGCTCACCAGCAGGGCTGGGCTTGTGACTGGCCGGTCAGGGGACCGGGCGGCGCCACTGGGCGATGGTTCGCCAGGTCGCTCCGCCGTCCGTGGTCGCCAGCAGGTGGTGCTGGTACGAGCAGTCCTGCTTGCCGTTGAGGCAGCTCCCGTGGCCGGCGAGTGCCCAACCGTGGTCGCCGCCGGCGGCGAACGTGACGGACTGGATCCCGTCGGCGAGCCCGGTCGGCCGCAGGTCGGTGCCGTCGCGCCGG
>DASSUA010000168.1:0-2514 GCA_035707525.1 Pseudonocardiaceae bacterium | reverse complement strand
GGCGAGCGTGGCGTGCTCGGTGGCCGCGGCGATCAGCGGCTCGAACGGGTCCGGCGGCGGGGGCGGCGGGGGCTCGCTCGTGCACCCGACCACGCCGGCCAGCGGGCCGCCGGCGATCGCGGCCAGCACCGTGCGCCGGCTCGGACGTGGCGCGGACGCGGTACTCACGTGGTCATCCTGCCAGGCAGACCGGCAGCGCAGACCCGGCGCAGACCCGGCGCAGGTCCGGCGCCGGCCTAGCGCCGGTCGAGCGCCGGTTACTCGCGCCGTGGGAGCGGTCCGCGACGCGATAGGCTGGATGTCCGCGACCGGTGCGCCGAGCTGCCGGTCGCGGCGTCGTCGTGCGGTCGCCGCAGGCGTCGCCTACCGCAACAGATCCTGAACAGGGGGTGCACGGTGTCCAGCGCGCAGCTGACCGCCCAACTGCAGCCGGCGGTGGCGCGCGCGGTCGCTGGCATCGGGTTGGAGCTCGAGGAACTGCAGATCAGCCCCGCCGGCAAGCGGCGGCTGGTGCGGGTGGTCGTGGACACCGCCGATTCGGGCGAGGGTGGCGACGATCGGGCTGGACTGGATCTCGACGCGGTCGCCTCGGTCAGCCGAGCGGTGTCCGAGGCGCTCGACGGGTGCGACGGCGTGCTCGGTGGGCCTTACACGCTCGAGGTCACCTCGCCGGGCCTGGACCGGCCGCTCACCAAACCCCGGCACTGGCGCCGCGCGCGGCTGCGCCTGGTGCGGGTGCGGCTCTCCGGCGGCGGCGAGCTGGTCGGGCGAATCGGCGACGCCGGCGAGGACGGCGTCACGCTGCTGGTGGACGGCACGCTGCGCCGGGTCCCGTACGACGCGCTGGACCGCGCGGTGGTCCAGGTCGAATTCCGTGAGCCGCCGGCCGACGAGCTGCGCGCGCTGGAGGGCACCGGCTCGGAGGTCATGAAGGAGGACCCGGCGTGAACGTGGACATCGCCGCGCTGCGCGCGATCGAGCGCGACAAGGACATCCCCTTCGAGACGGTGATCGAGGCGATCGAGACGGCGCTGCTCACCGCCTACAAGCACACCGAGGGCCACTACCCGGACGCCAGGGTCGACATCGACCGCAAGACCGGCGTGGTCCGGGTGCTCGCCCAGGAGCTGGCCAGCGACGGCACCGTGCAGCAGGAATGGGACGACACGCCGGAGGGCTTCGGCCGCATCGCCGCGACCACCGCCCGGCAGGTGATCCTGCAGCGGCTGCGCGACGCCGAGCACGAGCGCACGTTCGGCGAGTTCTCGGCCAAGGAGGGCGAGATCGTCGCCGGGGTGGTGCAGCGCGACGCGAAGGCCAACCTGCGGGGCGTGGTCGTCGTCCAGGTCGGCGACGTCGAGGGCGTCATCCCGCCCGCCGAGCAGGTGCCAGGCGAGGAGTACCGGCACGGCGAGCGGCTCAAGTGCTACGTGGTCGGCGTGTCCAGGGGCGCGCGCGGCACCCAGATCACGCTCTCGCGCACCCATCCGAACCTGGTCCGCCGGCTGTTCGCGCTCGAGGTGCCGGAGATCGCCGACGGGACCGTGGAGATCCCGGCGGTGGCCAGGGAGGCCGGCCACCGGTCCAAGATCGCGGTGCGGTCCATGGTCAGCGGGGTCAACGCCAAGGGCGCGTGCATCGGGCCGATGGGCGCCCGGGTACGCAACGTGATGAGCGAGCTGCACGGCGAGAAGATCGACATCGTCGACTTCTCCGACGACCCGGCGACATTCGTCGGCAACGCGCTGTCGCCGGCCAAGGTGATCGCCGTCCACGTGGTCGACGCCAAGGCCAAGACCGCGCGGGTCGTCGTGCCGGACTTCCAGCTGTCGCTCGCGATCGGCAAGGAGGGGCAGAACGCCCGGCTCGCGGCGCGGTTGACCGGTTGGCGGATCGACATCCGCAGCGACGCCGAGCAGATCGCCGCCGACCCGCGGCCGGCGGCCAGATCCGCTCACGAATCGGCGTCGGGATCACCCGCATCCAGCCAGTCGGCCGGTTCGGTCGACTGATCCCCGCGCGGTAGACTTTCAAGTGGCCAGACGTCAAGGGGCGGTTCTCGCGCGGCGCCGGTCGGTTCGGGCCTCTTCCGGGTCAGAACCGATCCGTACTTGCGTGGGTTGCCGTGTCAGGGCGCCGGCCACCGGGTTGCTGCGAGTGGTGGCGGTCGACGGGACCTTGGTCCCCGACCCGCCGCGGCGGCTGCCGGGTCGCGGTGCGTGGTTGCATCCCGATCCCGACTGCCTCCGCGCCGCCGAGCGCCGCCGGGTGTTCCCGCGGGCACTGCGTGTCCACGGACCGCTCGACGCCTCAGGGGTTCGGGCACATCTCGAGCAGCCAACCCAAACCGCCGGACCGGATCTTCCGGATCCGGCACCAACCGAATTGGAAGCAGGTCGACCCGTCATGAACCAGCCGTGAAGCTCTAGGCCATGAACGAGCGACGGTAACCGGGGTCGAGCGGGAACAGCCGCCCGGCCTCACCAGTGAGGAGAACAGTGGCAGGCAAAGCCC
>DASSUA010000167.1:0-2281 GCA_035707525.1 Pseudonocardiaceae bacterium | reverse complement strand
AGCCGGGCGGTCAGCTCGACCAGGCCCAGGCCGAGTAGCACGCCCAGCGGCGCGGCGAGCGCGACGAGGAGCAGCACCTCGTCCAGTCCGAAGCGAGCGGCCCGCGCGGCCGGGAAGCCGCGCAGCTTCGCCAGCGCGATCTCCGGGCCGCGCTCCTCGGTCAGCGCGGCCACCAGCAGGAAGAGGACGAACCAGCACAGCAGCGCCAGCGGCACGGCGATGACCGGCACGGTACGGCCGATCGCCCGCTGGTCGGCGTCGATGTCTTTCAACGTGGCGGTGAGCGCCTGATCGAGGTCGAGGTCTGCCGAGCGCAGGTCCAGACCGAACGAGCCCAGCTCGGCGTCGAGCGGCCGCAGGTCGTCGAGGCGTACCGCGTCTGTCCGGAGTGGATACTCCAGCCGCAGCGCCACGGTTGCCGAACGGTCGATGCGCACGTCCGCCTCGGCCGGCGTGAACACCGCGTCCACCCGCTCGCCGGCCGCCTCGGCGGCCCCGCTGCCGGTGAAGTACGCGGTGCGCCCCCAGTACGGCTCGGCCGTGTCCTTCGGCGCGTAGACGCCGGTGACGACGAACGAGCGCTCCCCGTCGCCCACCCGCACCGGCAGCCGCTGCCCGATCTCGATCCCGTGCGCGTCCGCGGTGCGCTCGCTGACCAGCACCTCCCCGGCGTCGACCGGGCAGGCACCGGCCACCACGGTGAGGTGCTCGCAGGCGCCGTCCCGGTACGCGAGCCGGGTGGCCAGCCGGTCCCCTGCCCGGGCTGCCGGGCCGGCACCGCCGGCCGGGTCCCCGGTCAGCACCACGGCCTCGGTGTCGACCCCGCTGACCGGCCGGCCGAGCAGGCGCGCCAGCACCGGATGGCGTACGAGAGCCGCGCTGACCGCGGACCGCGCGTCCGCCGTCGAGCCGTGCGCGGCCGGGGCGCTGCTCGCCGTACCCTGCGCGGTGACCGCCAGGCTGGTGCCGTTGGCCGGGGCAACGGCGAGGCCGTCGCTGAGGACCGACTGCTGCGCGGCGCGCCCGTACGCCGGGGCCAGCACCGCCGCGGCCGTGGCGACCGCGGCGAGCGCCAGCACCACGAGCGAGCGCCCGGCGCGGTACCGGATGCCGCGCAGCATGACGGTCCACGCCGTCATGGTTGCCCTCCCGGAAACGTGAAGGTGTCTACTCAACCCGGGACACCTTAGGCCAGGCAGGTGCGCGACAGCTACCTGCTCCGGGCTCGGCGGCAGCTACCTGTCCAGTTCCGCGAGCAGGTCCGCGGCTGCGGCGTATGGGTCGAGCGTGCCGGCGGCGACCTTGGCGGCGAGCGCCGCCAGGCCCGTACCCTCGCGTAGTGAGCTCATCTGCTCACGCAGCGCACCCAGGGCGATGGCCTCGATCTCGACGGCGGCCCGCGCCTCCCTGCGGCGCTGCAGCTCGCCATGGTCGACCAGCCACTTATGATGCTTGTCGATGGCGGCGACGATCTCATCGATGCCCTCACCGCGGGTGGCCACCGCGCGCACGACCTGCGGCCGCCACTCACCCGGCCCGCGCTCACCCAGCGCGATCATGCCCTGGATATCGCGGTACGCAGCGTCGGCGCCGTCCCGGTCGGCCTTGTTGACCACGAAGACATCGGCGATCTCCAGGATGCCGGCCTTGACCGCCTGGATCGCGTCCCCCATGCCCGGGGCGAGCAGCACCACCGTGGTGTCCGCCAGGCTCGCCACCTCGACCTCGGCCTGGCCCACCCCGACCGTCTCCACGAGCACCACGTCGCAGCCCGCACCCTCCAGCACCCGGACCGCCTGCGGCGTGGCAGCGGCCAGCCCGCCGAGATGCCCCCGGCTGGACATGGACCGGATATAGACCCCGGCGTCGGTGGCGTGGTCCTGCATGCGCACCCGGTCGCCGAGGATCGACCCGCCCGTGTACGGGCTGGACGGGTCCACGGCCAGCACCCCGACCCGCCGGCCGGCCGCACGGTACGCCCGGACCAGCTCGTTGGTCGTGGTCGACTTGCCGACACCGGGCGAACCGGTGAGCCCGAGGACCTGCGCCCGCCCGGTGTGCGGGGCGAGTGCGGCGGCGATCTCGGGCAGCACCTCGTCACCCGACTCGACCAGCGAGATGAGGCGGGCCACCGCCCGGTGGTCGCCCTCCCGGGCACGGGCGACGAGCAGCGGCACGTCCCGGCTCCGGCGCAGGCTCGCGGGCGCCCCCGGGCCACCGGTCACGCGGCGGGAACCTTTAGCAGCAGCGCGTCGCCCTGGCCGCCGCCCCCGCACAGCGC
>DASSUA010000166.1:0-3133 GCA_035707525.1 Pseudonocardiaceae bacterium | reverse complement strand
GGCGCCGGCCGGGCAGCGGCTGGCGCTCGAGGTCGGCTCGGGTGACGCGACGGTGGGTGGGGCGCTCGCCACCGGCGAGGGTGGCCCGCTGCGGCTGCGCCACGGCACCGGGCGCGATTTGCTGATCGGCGCCGAGTTCGTCCGTGCCGACGGCGTGGTGGCCCACTCGGGCGGCCGGGTGGTGAAGAACGTGGCCGGGTACGACGTGGGCAAGCTGCTCTGCGGCGCGTACGGCACGCTCGGCGTGCTCACCTCGGCCACGTTCCGGCTGCACCCGTTGCCCCGGGCCCGGGCCTGGGTGTGCCAGGCCGTGCGCACCCCGCTGGAGCTGCGCGACCTGGTCCAGGCGCTGCTCACGGCGACGGTCGAGCCGGTCGCCATCGAGGTGGACCTGCCCGGTGACGAGCACCGGCCGGAGGGTCCGCCCGGGACCGTGGCGGCGCTGCTGGAGGGCAGTGTCAAGGGCGTGGCGAAACGGGCGGCGGCAACCCGGGAGCTGCTCGGCGCGGGCGCCTCGGTGTTGGAGGCGGCACCGCCGTGGTGGGGGCGCTACCCGTTCGCGCCCGGCGACGTGGCGCTGAAGCTGGCGGCGCCCGTCGATGAGCTGCATGCGGCGCTGTACGCGCTGCGGGACGCGGCCGGCTCCGGGGTGCCGATGCGCGGGTCGGCCGGATCGGGTGTGGTCTTCGCCGCCCTGCCGGGCGACACCGCGCCGGCCCGGGCGGCGGCGATCGTCGACTCCGTGCGCCGCGTGCTGGTCCCCCGTGGCGGATCCTGTGTGGTGCTCGCCGCTCCACCGTCGCTGCTCGGCTCGGTCGACCTGTGGGGCCACGTGCCCGGGCTGGCCCTGATGCGGCGGGTCAAGGAGTGGTTCGACCCCGAGCGGCGGCTGTCGCCGGGCCGGTTTGTGGGGGGTATCTGATGGCCGGGGTGTTCGCCGGGCGGCCGGGTGCGGAGCAGTTGCGGGCGCTGACCGACACGTGTGTCCACTGTGGCTTCTGCCTGCCGGCGTGCCCGACGTACCAGCTGTGGGGCGAGGAGATGGACTCGCCGCGCGGCCGGATCCATCTGGCGCGCCAGCTGCTGGACGGGGCGCCGCTCACGCCGGGCGTGACCGGCCACTTCGACGCCTGCCTGGGGTGCCTGGCCTGCGTGCCGGCCTGCCCGTCCGGGGTGAAGTACAACGAGATCATCGAGGAGACCCGGGCGGTGGTGGAGGAGTCCGCATCTCGGGGGCTCGTCGACCGGGCGCTGCGCGCGGGAGTGTTCGCACTGTTCCCGTACCCCCGGCGGATGCGCGCCCTGCGCGGGCCGCTACGGCTGGCGCGGCGGCTGGGGCTGGTCGACGCCGCGGCCCGGCTGCCGGGTGGGCTCGGCGCCATGGCGGCGCTGGCCCCGCCGCTGCAGCGTCGAGTGGCACTGCCGGCCCGGGTGCGGGCTCGGCCGGGTCCCCGTCGGGCGGTAGTAGGCCTGCTCACTGGGTGCGTACAGGCGGCGTTCTTCTCCCACGTGTCGGCGGCCACCGTGCGGGTGCTGGCGCTGGAGGGGTGCGACGTGGTGATCCCGCGCGGGCAGGGCTGCTGCGGCGCGCTCGCCCGGCACACCGGGCGGGACGCCCTGGCCCGGCGCCAGGCGCGCCGCACGGTGGCGACGTTCACGCGGGCCGGCGTGGACGCGGTCGTCACCGACGTGGCCGGGTGCGGCTCGCAGCTCAAGGAGTACGGCACGCTGCTGGCTGGCGATCCACAGTGGAGCGAGGCGGCGCAGGCGCTCGCGGCCAAGGCGGGCGACGTGACCGAGGTGCTCGCCGAGTTCGGTCCGCTGGCGCCCCGGCACCCGTTGCCGCTGACCGTGGCCTACCACGACGCGTGCCACCTGGCGCACGGGCAGGGAGTCCGGGCCCAGCCGCGGGCCCTGCTGGACGGCATCCCGCAGTTGCGCGTGGTGTTCCCGGCCGAGGGGGAGATGTGCTGCGGCTCGGCCGGCGTCTACAACCTGCTGCAACGGGATACCGCGGCCGAGCTCGGCGACCGCAAGGCGGCGGCGCTGCTGGCCACCGGGGCCTCCGTGGTGGCGGCCGGCAACCCCGGATGCGTGCTGCAGATATCCGCCGCGCTCCGGCGTGCCGGCGCCGACCCAGCCCCCACCGTCGTCCACACCGTGCAGCTGCTCGACGCCTCGCTCCGTCCGGGCGCCGGTTCGCTTGAGAGCACTGCCTGGCTAGCTTGACCGGCGGTCGGTATCAGGATGGTTCCCAGGCGGCCAGCAGCTCGGCTGGGCCATACGACGCGGCGAGGCCAGTCGCGGTGACCCCGCTTCGACTGACCGCGACCAGCGCAAGTGGTTCGTCGGTAAGGGCGGCCCGGTGTTTCTGTAAAACGGCGAGATCGTGGCTATCGAACGGCGAGCGTTCCAGCCACTTGACTGAGCCGAGAAAATACACCTCCTTGGCGATAGGTCCCCGGTCAGCACCGACGATGTCGATCTCGATGGTGCTTGACCGGTTCCAATACGCGCCGACGGCCGAAGCCGCCGGCAGCCTCCCGTCCGGGAGCAGGCGGGCGAGGGACTCGCGCAGCAGCGGCTCGACCGCCCTGCCCCGCCACGCCGTCCAACCGTCACGGACACGCCGCAGGGTGAGGTCGCCGCGCAGGCGCTCGATCTCGGGCAGGTACGGGCCGATGAACCGCAGCCAGAACCGCAGGTACGGGTCGGCGACCCGGTAACGGCGCTCCTTGGACGGGCGAGTCCAGATCGGCAGCTCCCCAACCACAATTCGTTTGGCGACCAGCACGTCGATCGAACGGGTCAGGCTCGCGTGCGCGATCCCACCAGCCGCACGGGCGATATTGGTGAACGTCCGCTCGCCACTGCCGATGGCGGACAGCACATCCCGCGCGTTCGCAGAACCAGAAAACTCGGCTGCGAGGGACCGCTCGGCGGAGACCAGCAGCGCAGACACGGGATTGGCCAGTTCCGCATCCAGGAACGTCCACAGGTCTTCGCCCGGCCGCCAGCTCGCGCAGATCAACGGCAACCCGCCGGTGACCAACGCCGCGTCGAACGCCTCGGCGGGTTCCAGCCGCAGCATCTGCCCGACCTCGGCCGGGTTGAGCGGGCCGAGAACCATTTC
>DASSUA010000165.1:0-3065 GCA_035707525.1 Pseudonocardiaceae bacterium | reverse complement strand
CGCTCAGCGGCACGTCGATGGCTGCCGCGCACGTGGCCGGAGCCGCAGCACTCCTGCTGAACGCGAGCCCGACCTGGAGCCCGGCGCAGGTCTCGGCCGGCCTGGCGACGAACGCGACACTGAACGTGGTGAACAACGCCGGCGCCGGCTCGCCGAACCGGCTGCTCTACGTGCGGGCCGCCCCACCGGACCCGTGCTCGCGGGCGAACGGGGCGAACGTGGCGATCCCCGACTACCCCGGATCCGCGGTGAGCAGCACCATCAACGTCTCCGGCTGTGCCCGGGTGCCGTCGACGGGGGCCAGGGTCGAGGTGCACATCATCCACCCGTTCCGCGGGGACCTGCTGGTCGACCTGGTTGCGCCGGACGGTTCGGCGTACCGGCTGCTGAGCCCCAGCCTGGACAGCGGCGACGACGTCCACACCGTCTTCGTGGTGAACCTCTCGGCCGAGCTGCCCAACGGTTCCTGGCGGCTGCGGGTCGCCGACCGCCGGGCCGGCAACACCGGGCAGATCGACGGCTGGGCCCTGCACCTGTGACCCCCTAGGCACCGGCTACCCGATGCGGCGTCCGTCGTGCTGTGCTTGCCGGCATGACGGACGCCGCTGCCGTACCCGCCCCCGCCCGGCCGGAGCCTGCTCGCCCCCAGCCTGCTCGCCCCCAGCCAAAGATCGAGCTGCACGTCCATCTGGAGGGGACGATCCGTCCGGCCACGCTGCTGGAGATCGCCCGCCGCAACGGGCAATCGCTGCCGGCCGACACCGTGGCCGGGCTGGCCGACCTCTACGAGTTCACCGACTTCGCGCACTTCATCAAGGTCTGGATACTGACCACCAACTGCCTGCGCACCGGCGACGACTTCCGGCGGGTGGTGGTGGACTACGCGGCCGAGGCGGCCTCGTTCGGCGCGGTCTACCTGGAGGCGATCTTCTCGCCCTGCGAGCGGGTGCAGCGCGGCGTCTCCTGGCACGACATCTTCACCGGCTACACCGAGGGCGCCGTCGAGGCGTACGAGCGGCATGGTGTCATCATCCGCTTCACCCCCGACATCTACCGCAGGCTCGACCCGGACATCGCCGAGGAGTGCGCCCGGATGTGCGTGCGCTACCGGGACCGCGGGATCGTCGGCTTCGGCCTGGGTGGGATGGAGGCGGGCGGCCCGGCGGAGCCGTACGCCAGGGCCTTCGCCATCGCCCGCGACGGCGGGCTCGCGCTGGTCCCGCACGCCGGCGAGGCCGCCGGCGCCGAGTCTGTCAAGGAGATCCTCGGGTACGAGCCGGCGCGCATCCGCCACGGCATCCGGGCCGTGGAGGACCCGGGTGTGCTCGCCGAGATCGTCGACCGCGGCATCGTGCTGGACGTGTGCCCCACATCCAACCTGCGTACCCGGGTCGTGGACTCCCTCGACCGGCACCCGCTGCCCCAGCTGCGGTCGGCCGGCGTGCCGTGCACGGTCAACACCGATGACCCGGCCATGTTCGGCACGGATCTGGGGCGGGAGTACGAGATCGCGGCGGCGCACGGAGTGGGCGCGGGCGACGCGTACGCCGCGGGGCTGGCCGGCGCGCTGTGCGACGAACCGACCCGGGCACGCCTGGCCGCCCTCGCCCCGGGCTGACCCCGTATTCTGGCGCCATCGATCGACAAAGATCTACCCTTGTTGGTCATGACGGGTTTGCTGCGGTTCGGGCTGCTCGGCGCATTCGAGGTCACAGGCAGCGACGGTGAGCGGTATACGCCGACCGCACCGCGGCTGCGTACCGTGCTCGCCTTGCTCCTCATGCGGCCCGGCGCGGTGGTCACCGTCGCCGAGCTGGCCGGGGAGATGTGGGGCGTCGACCCGCCACCCACCGCCGCGAACACCGTGCAGGTCTTCGTCTCCCGGCTACGCCGGCTGCTGACGCCGGCCCGCGGCCCGGACCACTCGGATCAGGTGCTGCGCACGTGGCCGGGCGGCTACTCCCTGGGAATAGCCCCGGAGCAGGTGGACGCCCACCGGTTCGCGCGCCTGGCCGGCGACGGCCGGCGGGCGCTGGCGGTCGGGGACGCGGCCCGCTCGGCAGCCGCGCTGCGTGCTGCCCTGGCGCTGTGGCGCGGGCCGGCACTCGCCGACATCGAGGCGGGCGAGGTGCTGCGAGCGTACGCCGCCGAGCTGGGTGAGGAGCACCTGGTGGTGCAGGAGCAGCGGATCGAGGCGGATCTGGCGCTCGCCCGCGATCGGGAGCTGGTCGGCGAGCTTCGTACGCTCACCGCGAACCACCCGCTGCGGGAGGCGTTCTGGCGCCAGCTCCTGCTGGCGCTGTACCGGTCCGGGCGGCAGGCCGAGGCGCTCGACGCGTACCAGCGGCTGCGCCGGCTGCTCATCGACGAGCTGGGCGTGGAACCCGGCGGTGACGTGCGCCGCGTGCACCACGCGATCCTCGCGGGCGACCCACCGGACCAGCTGGTGCTGGCCGGACGCGGGGAGTGCGCAATGGTGGCGGCCGCGGCGTCGCGGCTGCCGACCGACATCGCCGACTTCACCGGGCGCGCCGAGGCACTGGACGCCATCCGGGGCGCCATCGCCGCCCGTGGCGCCGTACCGATCGTGGCTGTCAGCGGGAAGGCCGGCTGCGGCAAGACGACGCTGGCGGTGCACGCCGCCCACCTGCTGCGCACCGCATTCCCGGATGGGCAGCTCTACGCGTACCTGCGCGGCGTGGCCGGCCCGCCGGTCGAGCCGGCCGAGGTGCTCGCCCGCTTCCTGCGCGCGCTCGGGCTGAGCGGCGCGATGATCCCCGACACGGTCGACGAGCGCAGCGAGCTCTTCCGGGCCCGGCTGGCCGGCAGGCGCGTACTCGTGGTGCTCGACGACGCGGCCGGCGACGCGCAGGTCCGGCCGATGCTGCCCGGCGGGCCCGGCTGCGCCGTGCTCGTGACGAGCCGGGGCCGGCTGTGCGGCCTGGAGGGCGCGGCAGCGCTGGACCTGCCGCTCTTCGCGCCCGACGAGGCACTGGAGCTGCTGCGCCGGGTGGCGGGCGGCGAGCGGGTCGGTGCGGAGCCGAGCGCGGCCGAACGCATCGCGC
>DASSUA010000164.1:0-3814 GCA_035707525.1 Pseudonocardiaceae bacterium | reverse complement strand
GGTCCTGGAGCTGCTCGACCGGGTGCCACAGCCCGAGATGGTGTTCCTGCTCGACGTATCGCCCGAGGTCGCGGCGAGCCGCAAACGCGCCGTCAAGCCGCTGGAGCTGGGCCCGGTCGGCGCGGCGAAACGGGATTTCGTGTCGTACCAGGCGACCGTTCGGCGGCTGCTGCTCGAAATGGCGGGCCGTTTTGGCTGGCCGGTCGTGTCGACGGCTGCAAGGACATGCGATGACGTCGCCACCGAGGTGGCGGATTCGGTGCAGGCACGGCTGCGTTCGCTCGCCGTGGACGAGCGGGAGCACGCGTGACGGCACCGGCGGTCGAGGTGCGGGACCTGGGGCGGGTGTTCGGGTCGGGCACGACGGCCGTACACGCCCTCACCGGCGTGTCCTTCGACATCGCCGCAGGCCAGATCATCGCGCTGCTCGGCGCGAACGGCGCAGGGAAGACCACGCTGGTCAAGATCCTTTCCACGCTGCTGCTGCCGACCAGCGGCGGCGCCAGGGTGCTCGGCAGGGACGTCGTCGAGGAGGTCGGCGAGGTGCGCCGCGCCGTCGGCGTGGTGTTCGGTGGCGACAGGGGCCTCTACCCGCGGCTGTCAGGCCGGGACAATCTGCGGTTCTTCGGAATGCTCGCCGGTGTGCCGCGCCGGCAGCTGCGCCGACGCGTGCCGGACATGCTCGAGCGTTTCGGGCTGACCGCGGCGGCGGACCGCAGGGTCGAGACATACTCCAAGGGGATGCGGCAGCGGCTGCACCTGGCGATCGGCCTCGTTCCGCGACCGCGGGTGCTCCTGCTCGACGAACCCACGGTCGGTCTGGATCCGGTCGAGGCCGACCGCCTGCGCACGTCCGTGGAGCAGCTGCGCACAACCGGGGTCGGCGTACTGCTCACCAGCCATTACCTGCTCGACGTCGAGCGGCTCGCCGATCGCGTGGTGATGCTGGAGTCGGGGCGAGTCAGCGTGGACTGCCCGCTTTCCGAGTTCGCCGGGCGCGCGGGCTACGCAGCGGTCGTGATCGTCCGGGTGCGCGAACCGATACCCGGTCTGGATCACCGGCTGCCCAGCGGTGTCGGCGTCGACTCGTGCGCCCGAGACGGCAACGGGACGGTGTTGACGCTGCGGCTGAGGACCTGGGGCGGCGGGGTGCTGAGCCAGCTCGGGGCGCTGCTGGAGGGCTCCGACGTGGTGGACATGCAGGTGCGGCCGGCGCGTCTGGAGGAGGCATTCGCCTCGGCGTCTGGTCTGGAGGGCCGGAGCGGATGAGCCGGACCGTCGACCGGCTGCTGACGGCGGCGGGTGTCCTGGCGACGAGCGCGAGGATCCAGATCGCCGAGATGCGGTCGAGCACGATCGTGATCGTTTTCACGTTCGTCCAGCCGGCGGCCCTGCTCGCGGTGACCCTGCTGCCGATGGACGGCCGCACTCCGCAGCGGGTGGCCGGCGTGGTGTTCGGAGTGCTCCTCACGGCGTTCTGGACCGCGACGGTATGGGGCGCCGCGAGCGTGCTGCGGCGGGATCGGGCGATGGGGACGCTCGCACGATCGATGACCGGCGTGGTGGACGCCCGCCTGGTCGTCGTCGGCAAGGGGTTGGGCTCGAGCCTGGTCACCGTCGTGCTGGTGGGCGTGACGATCGCGCTGGTGCTGCTGGTGATGCGGCAGCCGGTGGCGCTGGCGCATCCGGTGTGGCTCGTGGTCGGCATGCTGACCGTGCTGGCCTCGGGGGCGGCTGTGGGGCTGCTCGTGGGCAGCATCTTCGTGCTGACCAGGTATGGGCCCCAGGTTTCGTCGGTGCTGATGTACCCGGTGTTCCTGCTGGGCGGCATGCTCATTCCGCCCGAGGTCCTGCCGGCTGCGGTCCGGTGGGTCTCGTACGGGATCAGCATGCGCTGGCTGCAGCAGTTCCTGGTCGGCGCCGCGGCCGGCCACGTGTCGCTGCCGGCACTGGGGGCCGCGATCGCCCTAACGGTCGCCTACGCCGTGGCCGGCGCAGCCATGTTCAGCAGGTTCGTCGCAAGGGCGCGCCGGGATGCCACGCTTGACGTCTTCTGACCTCGCCGCGGAGTCGGTCCGGATAGGGTTCCGGCAGTACCTCGCGGCCAATCCCTGGCCGATAATGCTCACCACCGAGTGGCCACGTCCGCTCTTGCAGTGCCTGTTCTTCACGCTGCTGGGCCAGGTCACCGCGGGCGAGGCCGGTGGGCGCTTCGCGTTCGTCGGCTCCGTTGCCATGATCATGATGCTGAACACCGTGGTCGGAGTCGGCGACGTTCCGGCGGGCGAGAAGTGGTTCGGCACGTTCTACCGGCTCCAGATGGCCGGAACTCCGCCGGCCGGCGCGTTTGCGCTGCGCGCCATCCCGTGGACGGTCCAGGGACTCGTCACCGCGCTGCTGTGCCTGGCGATCGTCGGGCCGGTCACCGGCCACGGTGACGTCAGTCTGGCGTTGCTGCCGACGTTGCCGATCTTCGTGCTGATGGCGGTCACCAGCACGGCGGCCGGACTTGCCGCGGCGTCCCCTGCGATCGGCCGGCGCGCGGACGTGGTGGTCTCCAACGGGTTGGTGTATCTGGTGATCACAGCGGGCGGGCTGCTCGTTCCCGCCGGCCGGGCGCCGCTGCTGGACGTGGTCGGCGCCGTGCTGCCTATCCGGCACGGCGTGCTCGCGGTGCGCGGTTACCTCGACGGCGGCCCCTGGCTCGGCGAGGCCGCTCTCGAGCTGATCGTGGGGATCGGCTGGGGCGTGCTTGCGGCCGTGCTGTACCGCAGGCAGGCGACCAGGGCCAGGGCCACAGGATCCGACGATTACGCCTGAGGGCAGGCGCGATATGACGGAGGCGATGCCTTACCGGCATCGCCTCCGGTTCCGGTTTAGACGGCGTCGGCGCCGCACAGACCATCCTCGATCACCACGATCTCGTCCTCCACGGTTGTCACCTCCCTTCGACCTCGCGCTCGGCGGGCAACAGCAACTCCAAGTCGATGAACTTCCGCGTTGCGGCCGCGGGCCGCGCGTCATCGAGCCAGAGGCGTGCGGTCTGCTCCGTCGTGCGGAAGGCCTTGTCGGGCCCCGCGAAGGTGATCGTGTCGCCGAACCGCAGCAGGGTGAAGAACGGGTTGCGGCGGGCGCCCTCGACCTGCGGGGCGTACGGCGGCACCCCGACCAACCGCCGCGTCCAGCCGTCCAGCAGCGCGTGGCTAGCCAGGTGGCTCGCCAGGTGGAGCCCGTCTTCGGCCCGCCGGCGCACCGCCGCCGAGTCCGCTCCCCACGGCAGGTTTTCCGGCAGGGCGTGCCAGACGGTCCTGGCCAGCTCGGCCTCCGGGTCGAGCCGGGCGAGCCGCCGCCAGAAGAACGAGTCCCCGAGGTACACGTCACCGTGCGCGGCGAGGATCGTCTCGCAGGCGTAGTGCAACGCCGCGGCCGTAGCCGACAGCGCGATCAGGGGATCACCAACCGCCATGGCGCCGGCGGCGTCCTCCGCGTTGCGGGCCACCTGCCGGGCGCACTCGGTCATCACCAGCTGGCGCAGCACGTCCTGGTCGATGCGCGAGTAGGCGGCCTCGCACACCGGGCTGGCGTGCAGCGGGCGCCCGAACGCGAGCCTCGTCACGGCCTTGAGCCCGGCCTGCATGTGAACTGTGTACAGCTGTGACCGGTCCGACGGAGTCACCCGGTAAGCGTCGAAGGTGCGCGCGTACTCCTCGAGGCTGGCGTGCGTCACCACGTTGAGCTGGACCGGGATGCCGTCGAACTGCTTGGCCCTGCCGTCCACGACTGTGCCCCGAGCCGGCACGACGAACAGGTCCAC
>DASSUA010000163.1:0-5068 GCA_035707525.1 Pseudonocardiaceae bacterium | reverse complement strand
GGCACCGTGTTCACCGACACCGAGCTGGCCCAGATCGCCGCGATCGCCGTCGAGCACGACCTGCTGGTGATCAGCGACGAGGTGTACGAGCACCTGGTGTTCGACGGCCAGCGGCACCGGCCGTTGGCGAGCCTGCCGGGGATGGCCGGGCGGACCCTGAGCATCTCCAGCGCCGGCAAGACGTTCAGCGTGACCGGGTGGAAGATCGGCTGGGTGTGCGGGCCGGCCGAACTGGTCGCCGCGGTGCGCGCGGCCAAGCAGTTCATCACGTTCGTCGGCGGCGCCCCGTTCCAGCCGGCGGTCGCGCACGCCCTGCGCTCGGAGATGGACTGGGTGCAGGCACTACGCGAGTCGCTGCAGGCCAAGCGCGACCGGCTGAGTGAAGGCCTGGTCGACGCCGGCTTCGACGTGTACCGCTCGGAGGGGACCTATTTCGTCTGCGCCGACGTGCGCGGGCTCGGCTTCGACGACGGCCTCGAGTGCTGCCGCGCCTTGCCGGAACGGGTCGGTGTGGTGGCCGTCCCCGTCCAGGTGTTCGCCGACGACCCCCACCCCTGGCGCCACCTCGTGCGATTCGCCTTCTGCAAACGCGACGAGGTCCTGGACGAAGCCATAGCCCGCCTCCGCCGCCTCTAACCCCCCGTTCGGCGTGTCGTCCGTTTCTGTGCGCGTGTCGTCCGTTTCGGTACGCATGTTGCACGTTTCGGTACGCGTGCCGTCCGTTTCGGCGCGCGTGCCGTCCCGATTCGGTCATTGCGCTGCACTTGACGTACGCCGGAGCCAGCCGATCTGACGACCGGTGGATCAGCTAAGGCGGCCGGAACGCCACTGGCGACTCGAACCGGGCACCCAAGGTCCCCTTCGAAACCCCCGGCTCGGCGGTACCGCCAATCCCACGACAACCACGAAGGCATCGGCGCATCCCTCTCGCGCACCGCACCGACACCGACCGACACCAGGGCCACGTCAAGATCGCTCTGTGTTGTGAGTGGTAGCTTGAAGTGGCCGTCGGTGATGTTCGCGCCGTTGCCTGGAACTTGCCGTCGCGCTAGGCACGCCTTCCCGTCGTCGTTCCCCGTCGTCGGCTACCCAAGGTGATCGGCTTGACGTGCTGTGGCGGCCGACCTGATGTTGATCACGAAGTTATCGCCCTTGCGGATCGATTCAGAAGGGCGACAACTTCGTGATCGACTCGACGCGGCGTTGCGACCTCGGTAAGCGGCCGGTCTGCGGCCAACCAGCTGTCACGCCCAGTGAGAGCGGGTGATCGGCAGCGGCACCGTGATCACGGGTTCGATCGCCGGAGTGCCGCCGCGCTGCGACCGCTGCCTGGCGTAACGCTCCCAACACACACCGCGATCTTGACGTGGCCCTGGACCGACACCCGGCCGCAAAACCGTGCAACTCACGTTCTCAAGCGCGACGACTCGCGTACCGAAACGTGCAACATGCGTACCGAAACGGACGACACGCGCACAGAAACGGACGACACGCCGAGCGGGGGTTGGGGTTAGGGGGAGCCGAAGAGGACGAAGCCTAGTTGGCCGTGTTCGGCTTGGGCGGCGGCCAGGGCGGCCGCTGGGCGCAGGCCCGCGCGCAGGCCGGCGTGCAGGGCGGCCATCACCTTGCTGGTTGGCTCGTCGGGGACCGGGACGACCGAGGCCACGAGGGTGGCGGTGCCCTTGCCGAGAAGCGCGGCGGCCAGGCCCATCAGCTCGTCACCGGGACTGACGGCGGACAGGCCGGCCTCGCAGGCGGAGAGGACCAGCAGCCGGGGGGCTTGGCGCAGGCGGTCGAGGTCGTGGACGTACAGGGGGCCGTCGGCCAGTTCCAGGGCGGAGAACAGCGGCTGGTCGCTGCGGAAGCGGCCGTGGACGGCGATGTGGGTGACCGCACACGAACCCATGGCCGAGAGCACCGCGTCGACCGTGGCGGACGCGCCGACGAGCAGGCGGCCGCCGTCGACGGCGTGCAGGGCCTGCACCTCGGGTTCGGCGTGCTCGAGGCCGGGCCCGGCGATCCAGGCGGTACCGGTGCCGCGGTGGCGGGAGGCTGCCCGCACCGCCCGCAACCAGGAAAGCACCGACGGCGCGACCGCGACCGGGCGCCCGGCCAGGGAGGGCAGCGCGGCCCACGGCAAGGCGTGCAAGGGGCCGGTCGGCACCAAAACCAGGGGCCGGTCGCCGACGGCCGGCAGCAGCGGGCGGATCAGCGCGAGGTCCAGGGCCGACGCGGCGGCGGCGGCAGCGCCGGATACGGCGTCGGCGACCTGGCCGGACGGGCCGCGGGCCAGCCGGTGCAGCGCGAACCGCAGCGAGTCGAGCTCGGCGTGCAGCGGCGCTTCGAGCCCGAGCTCATGCAGCCGGACCCGCCCCTCCACGACTGTCACCGCGCTGAGCTGCCCGCTGTGCACGATGAAGCTGACCAGGGCGGCGGCGCCGAGCCCGGCGGTGAGGCCGGCGACGTCGAGCCGTTCGCGGCGCCCGGACGAACTCGTGCCCGCTGCCAGCGACCGGCGCCTGACCTGCTGTTCGAGCCTGGCCACCCGCCGCTCGGCGGCGGGGTCCGGCCGCCCGGCCCGGACCGCCTCGCGGGCGGCGGCCGCCGCCGAACGCAACGCGACCAGGTCGGCGGCGAGCGCCGGGTCGGCCGGCGGCCGCAGGGCCGGTCTGGCCAGCACCCCCGCCCGGAAGCGCTCGGTCCAGCGCAGCACGGCGGTAGGGGCGCCATCAACCAATGCGATGCCGATCGCCAGCTCGGCGAGGTCGCGCGCGAGCCGGGTCGCCTGGGCCTGCAGCTCGACGGCTCCGAACGACGCCGCGTGGTCGTCGACGACGCGCAGCCCGGCCCGGCAGGCCGAGAGCGCGCCGCGGCGGTCGCCGCCGGCGCGCCGGCGCAGCGCCTCGGCGTACCACGCGGCCGCCCTGGAGTCGGCGGTGCCCCGGGAGCGCAGCGCGGCGGCCGCGTCCAGCAGATCCCCGGCCTGCTTGAGCGAACCCCGGTGCAGGGCGACCCTGGCGGCCATGAGGCGGCAGTTGGCCGCCGAGACCCGCCAACCGTGGCGGGAACACGCGGCCGCGACGCGCTGCGCGTCCCGCTGCAGGGCGGCGGTGCGGTCGCCGGCCAGCCAGCGCGCCCGCACCTGCACCGCCTCGGCCACCGGCACCCACCACGACCGGCCCTGGCCCCGGAACAGCCGCACGGCCTCGGCGGCGAACGCCTGCGCGCCGGCCAGGTCCCGCTGGCGCAGCGCACACGCCGCGGTGACGAGCTTGGCCTCGGCGAGCTTGGTGCCACGGCCCGCCGCCGCCAGCAGCTCGGCGCTCTGCTCCAGCAGGGGCCTGGCGTCGTCGGTGAGCCCGGCGGCGAACATCGCCTCCGCCCGGTCGATCAGCCCTTCCGGGCGTTTGCGCAGGTCCAGGCCGTCGGCCATGGCCCGCTCGAACAGCTGCAAACCGTGGGCCACGTCGCCGCCGCGCACCGCGACGAAGCCGCGGTTGTGGATGACCGCGGCGAGCCGCTCGTCCTCACCGAGCGAGCGCAGCAGCTCCGCCGCGGCGGCGAAATCGGCGTCGGCCGCACGCAGCGCGTCGGTGTAGGTGTAGGCGATCCCCCGGGCGACGAGGGCGTTGCCCACCCAGCGCTGGTCGCGGTAACGCCGCAGCCCCGGCAGTGCCGCGGTCAGCTCGGTGATCGCCTCGGCCAGCTGGCCGCTCGCGCACAGATTGATCCCCCGCAGGCAGCGCGCCCGAGCGGCGGACCGGCCCCGCAGCAGCGGCTGCGCCGCGTCGAGGTGCGCCAGGCTCGCCGGCACCCGTCCCCGGTCCAGCTCCAGCCAGGCGAGGGTGAGCCGCACCTCGGCCGCCCGCTGGTCGAGCCCGGCGCGCAGGGCGGCGGCGAGCGCGAGCCGGGCCTGCCGCAGCGCCGGCGCCAGCTCGTGACGCTCGGTGTGGGCCAGGCACGCCGCGTGCCGCGCGACCACCCGCAGCTCGACGTTGCGTGCCGCCGACGCGACCAGTTCCGCCGCCTCGCGCAGCACGCCGTCCGGATCCTGGGCGTGTTCCTCCCGCAACTGCTCGGCTCGGCGCAGCAGCTCTACAGCGGGGGATCCGGTCACCGGATCAGACGGTAATCCAATCGGTTGGAATCGCTTGCTGCCCGGGGTAATGCAGAACGAGGCTCAACGGGCCGGCCGGCACACCGACGGCCCGAAACCGTCCCAGCTCGTCGACAGGTACCCGGAACGCGCCGCCGGGGGACCGCACCTCGAGTTCGCCGGGACCGGTCGGGACGACGAGCCCGACCAGCCGCAGCGTGCCGGCCGGTTCCACCCCGACCTCGACCTCGACGCTGCGTTCGCCGGCCTCGTGGTCCCGACCGGCCCCGAAGGTCACCAGGCGCGGGCCCTCGGCGGCGCGCACGCCGGCCGACGCGGACGCGGACGCGAGCGCGGTGTCGGCGACGATGTCGAGCAGCCCGCCGTAGTTGACGCTGTCCAGGTCACGCCAGGCGGCGACGACCTCGACGGCCGCCTCCGCAGCCGCCACCACATGCGCGGGCACCGGGTCGATCTGATCGAACATCGCGGCCAGCTCGTCCAGCAGCGGGTCGTGCTCGGCGAGGTCGCCGTTGGGCGTTTGGCCGGTCGCCGGATGGTCGGTCATCGGACGAACCTCCCCGCCGGGCCCGGACCGCTGAACTCGCTGCCGGTGAAGTCGTCCGGGACCAGCATCCGGCGCAGCGCCTCGAGGCAGCGGCCGCGGGTCGGGCCGATGCTGCCGACCGGGATGTCAAGGGCGGCTCCGACCTCCGCATAGGACAGCTCGGGTGCCGAGGAGAGTATGCGCAGCACCTGCTGGCAGCGCTCGGACAGCAGGGCGAAGGAACGCCACAGCCGGGCGTCGCGGTCGTCGGCGAGCACCCGGGCCTCCGGGGCCGACGTCCGGCCGTGGTCGGGCTCGTCCGGCAGCTGGTCCGGCATTTCCGCCGGCGACTCGCGGCGCCGGCCGGCGAGCACGCGCAGCGACTCGCGCCGGGCGGTCGTGGCCAGCCAACCGGGCAGCCGGGC